>DBVU01000022.1:305-22069 GCA_002308195.1 Bacteroidales bacterium UBA1256 | reverse complement strand
AAGTACATCGATTACAAAGATCCTGAGTTCCTGAAGAAATTCCTGAACGAGCAAGGTAAGATTCTTCCTCGCCGTATCACGGGTACTTCTTTGAAGTATCAACGCAAGGTTGCTCAGGCCATTAAGAAAGCACGCCACTTGGCTTTGCTTCCTTATGTAACAGACATGATGAAGTAATTAACCCACAAAAAGAAAGGAAACGAAAATGGAAGTAATTCTTATTCAAGACCTGGCTACCCTGGGTTTCAAGAACGACATCGTAAAAGTAAAAGATGGTTATGGCCGCAACTATCTGCTCCCGCAGAAGATTGCTATCATTGCTAACGAAGCCAACCGCAAACAGCTGGCAGAGAACCTGAAACAACAGGCTCACAAAGCAGCTAAACTGCTCGCAGACGCTGAGGCACTGGCTGCAAAATTGGCAGAGACCGTAATCGAAGTAAAGGCAAAAGCTAACGAAGACGGCAAAATTTTCGGTACCGTTACCACCGCAAACATCGCTGACGCTTTGGCTGCACAGGAAATCAACATCGACAAGAAAGTGATTACCCTGGTTGAGCCGATTAAGCAACTGGGCGAATATACCGCTCAAGCTCGTCTGCACCGCGAGGTAAAGGCCGACATCAAGCTAAACGTAGTAGCTGAGTAATTGAATTGTTTAACCATCAAAATTAACGAGATCTTATGAAAAAAGGAATTCATCCGGATAACTACCGCGTAGTAGTTTTCAAAGATATGTCTGACGGTACTCAGTTCTTTAGCCGCTCAACCGCTGCTACTAAGGACTCGATCGAGATTGACGGTGTTAAATATCCACTGATCAAGCTGGAGATTTCGAACACCAGTCACCCGTTCTACACCGGTAAGTCCAAACTCGTGGACACCGCAGGTCGTGTCGACAAGTTTATGTCGCGTTACGGTAACCGCAACCGCAAGTAATCAACCATTAAGGGCGGGCATCCTGTGCTCGCCCTTATTGTACTTGTCTATTTAGACGAAAGATTTAAGATTATGAAAAACGCACATCTCTGGCGCGCCTTGGGCCGCAACCTAATTATCTCGATTATTCTGTTTGGAGCATTGCTCGGCCTTTTGTGGCTGGCGGAATTTCTCTTCCCCGCCCTGCAAGGCAGACTGCTGCAATTCGATAACGCCGCGTGGGTAGTCGGCATTCCGGCTAGTATCATCGGCGTTGCATATATCCTGACTGTTCGTGACCCGCAGAACTTCACGGGATTCTTCGCAGGAATCATCATGTCGATTTTGCTGGGCGTTCAGTTCTTGCTGCAAGAACAGTATGACAGCACTTTCCTCTTTTTCTGCGTGTTCATTCCCTTCCAACTGATGTCCATCTACAAGTGGAGTCGCAGCAAGGAGGACGGTGGCGCCAGTTTCGAACCCAAATTTCTGGACACGCCTCGATTGGTACTGTCGGTCATGATGATGATTTTCATCACGTTGGGCGATTATCTGTTGGCCACCTATGCCTTCCAACACAATGGACTGGCGGACAATATTGCCATCAAGCTGTTCAACGGATTGCTGATCTCGTCTTCGTTCCTGGCCAACTACTGGCTAATTTACCGCAAGACTGATTCGTGGATCTATTGGTTCCTTTACAGTGTTGCAGGCATCGTGCTGTTTATTATTATCAACAATATATTCTCCATCGTGCTATTCACGTTCTTCCTGGTTATCAATTCGATGGCAGGCGTAGCGTGGATTCGCGCTACAAAACCGGAGAATATGGGTTGGCTTAAACGCAAATGATTCGTAAACAAGATACTATACTCAAAGTCAGTGAGCCGGCTCAGCTGATGGATTTTCTCATCGCTAAGATGGGCGGCATGGCTCGTTCGTCGGTCAAACAACTGTTGGGCCAACGGCGCGTAAAAGTGGGCAAAGCCGTTCAGACACGGCACGATTTTGCTTTGCTGCCGGGCGATGTAGTAACCGTTTTGTCCGGTCGTGGCAATGCCGAACTGCATCACCCCAAACTTCGTTTGGTGTATGAAGACGACGATCTGATTGTGGTGGACAAACGTCCGGGGTTGCTGACTGTAGCAGCCACACCCGGTAGCAGCGAGACGACCGCTTATTCCATTCTGCGAGCATACGTCAAGCGGCAACATCCGCGCGCATCGGTTTTTGTGGTTCATCGTCTGGACCGCGAGACCAGTGGTCTCTTGGTTTTTGCTCGTTCGCAAGATTTGCAACAGTACATGCGCACTTATTGGCGTGAGCTAGTCACCGAGCGCACGTATATCGCTTTGGCCGAAGGCGTTTTGGATAAGCCCGAAGGAAAAATCACCACTTGGCTGACCGAAGACAAACGCCACGCGATGGTTTATTCGTCGCCTGTGGATGATGGCGGAGACATCGCAATAACAAATTATAAGGTACTGCGAGCTAGCGAGAATTTGTCGTTGGTGGAATTGCATCTGGAGACAGGCCGCACCAATCAGATTCGCGTTCATCTGGCCTCGCTGGGCCATCCGGTAGTTGGCGACCGCAAATACGGTCACGGCAATGATTTCAGCCCAATAGACCGCCTCTGTTTGCATGCGCAAGTATTGGCTTTTATTCATCCAGTGACCGAGCAGGAGGTTCGTTTTGAATCACCTGCACCTAAGGAATTTGTCAGTGCACTGAATACGAAGAAAGAGCGACCGTAAGGCCGCTTTTTTGTTATTTCCCAACTTTTTCCCAACTCTAAAATTTGCGTATTTGCAAAATTATTAGTAATTTTGCGGCGTGAAAGAGTGCGCAAAAATATTGCTCGGGTTTATATCTGCGTGTTGTCTAGTGGCATGCAGCACGAACGATGCCTCCTCTGCCCGCCAATATTATGAGGAAGGGCGGGCGTTGCGGCAAGATGGCGAAGTAGTGCAAGCTATGCAATCTTTCATTTCTGCCACACAGACTCGTACGAACGATTTTGCCCTCCTGGGCCGCGCCTATAGCAACATGGCTAATATGTGCCGCCAAGCCGAACGCCATGATTTGGCTTATGAGGTATATAGTTTGTCTGCCGAGCAGTTCTCGCGAGCCGACGACACACTGGCTTTCGCTTATGCGCTGAACAATATGGCGTGGGAACAAGCGGTTCTAGGCAACAAAACCGCTGCGCGCACATTGGTAGATTCCGCATTGCTGGTTTGTCCGTGCGAAGAAGTGCAGACCAAGGTTATCGAATCACTCGCCGCATCTTCGCTCTATGCTGAAGAATACGATTCTACCTTACTCTACACCGCGCGTATGCACAGCGTGTACGGACGCATGCTCCGCGCACAAGCGTTTTGCTTGTTGGGGCAATGCGATTCTGCGGCCGATTATGCGCGTTTGGTCATTGCAGAGACCGAAAATCCGCGCTATCTGGACGATGCCTATTATATTCTTGCGCATTGCGACTCCACCGACAATGTGAACGAGATCCTCGACCTAACATCGGCGCGAACGGATGCGCAGCGCGAGTTGGAGCAGCAGAAGATTCAGCTGACACAAGCCATTATGCTGATGGAGCAAAGCCTGAAAGAAGGAGATCCAGCCAACCGAAATAAAATCATTTGGTGGAGCCTTTTCGCTGCACTCTGCATAGTTGTTGGGGCGTCGCTTCTCATTCGCAAACTGCGCAAACAGTCTAACGACCGCACCTCGCAACTAAAGAAAACGTGTCGTGCATTGGCGCAAATTGACACGATGAAGAACGAACTGAATTGGAACAATTACGATGCTTTCTGCCGCGCGTGCGATGAGCGTTTCTTCGGTTTCGCGGACAAACTGACACAACGCGGATTCAGCGAACGGGAGATTCGCTTGTGTCTTTTGGTGATGATTGGATTTTCATACGCAGAAATGGCGGATATCCTCAATCGCGCGCAAAACGGAATAGGCAAAGACAAATATACTATCGCCAAGAAATTGAATGTTACTGTCAAGGACTTGCAAACCACGCTGCGAAACATCGCTTGTCAGGAAGAATGAAACGACTCGTGCTCATATTGATTTGGTGCGTTATCTGTTGGCCTCTCGCGGCTAACGGCCGATTGGATATTCCGTTAGCCAAGCACGTAGTAAAATTAGCGCCGATGGATGGGCCGACAGGCTCTACGCCTGATCCAACCGACCCCAATCAGTTCTGCGCATCGCTCACGGGCAACACATTGTTGATAGAAACCCAACATGAAACGGTTTCGTATGTCGTCATTCGCACGGATTTCAGCGAAACAAACGGCGAAGATTATTTCTACGCGCTTTCCACCGACTCAGTTTCGTGCCCGATTACGCGACCGGGAACCTATTATATTCGCATCGGCCATTGGGATACCGATTTCACGGGTATGCTGATTGTCAAATCGATTGTTTGCGGCGACCTTGAAGGCCGTTATTATGGTTCGGTGGTCCCGGAAAACATGCCTTCCGGCTTTTATTTCATTACCCTAAATACCAACCTGGGAGTTTCTAACTCTAAATTCTATCTTGTCAAATGAAAACACTTTCGCAATATATTGTCCTTTTCTGCCTTGCTGTGTTGTGCATCGGGTGTGCATCAAAAGAAGGCAACGCCGATCTACTCGGTGCACCACGTTTGGTGGCGCAAGGTCTCGTAACGGACGAGTTAGGTCAACCGCTACAAGGAATCCGCGTGGATATTTATGGTGTACGCAAAGAGAACGAACCCGATGTCTTGTCCTACAATTACAATTTCACTGATAGTACGGGTCATTATACCATTGTTCGTTACACCGGGCGCGAGAAACTGGAGGAAGTAACAATGGCGGCAACCGACCCACAAAATATCTATGCCGAGCAAACCATTGTTGCTCCGGTCGTGTACGAAACACCTAACTTAGACTTCTCTCGGGCAGATGTAACAGCCAATTTTGTGCTACAGAAACAGTAATTTCCCAACAAAATCCCAACACCTATATTTGCACATCTATTTTTTTAGCACTATCTTTGCAGCGAATTTTTCAAAATCTGGACGTTATGAAACGATTTTTAGTTTTTGTTTTGCTTGCGGGAATGGCATTAAACATGGTGCATGCACAAGTTGTTCTTCCGCCGACCGATCCTAATGAGGCGTGTGCGGAAGCGTGGAATAAGTATCACAAAGGTGATGTCTTGTGGAAAACCGGTTGGGGATTGTTTGTCCCAGGAGTGGTTGGTACTGCATTGTGCAGCACATTGGGATTTATAACCAGTTTTACGGGATATCCTCCTCAGGAGGAACCTAATCCGGCACCGGTAATCTGTTTCTCTTTTATGGGACTTTCTGCCGGCGCTTTTATCGCTTCTATTCCTTGTCTCATAGTCGGTCAAGTCCAACGCAAAAAGGCCTTGAAGGAATATAACGAATGGAATTGCGCTCCTGAACTTTCATGTCCGGAGATAGTTGTTAATTACAAGAAGGGAGACATTTTGTGGAAAACAGGATGGGGACTTTTTGGCGCAGGGTGTGGCTTAATTCTTACCGGAACGGTCTTGTCATGCTATTATGGAGGTTATCCATCAAGAAACAGTATAGATGATTATGTGATTGCTAATGCCGGCGATGGTATATTGGGTGTCGGTTGCGGAGCGGTTATCGCATCTTTCCCATGCATCGCGTTTGGACACGTACAGCGCAAAGCCGCATCGAACCTCTATAACACAAAATGCGCCTCCGAAACACCGTTGACATTCAGCATTCAGTCATCTGCCAATGGCCTCGGCCTTGCTATGCAATTCTAAAATATAAAAAAAATCAAATTATGAAAAACAAATTTTTAGTACGTATCAACGCCGTTCTAGCCTTTCTGCTAGGCGCTTTCGGACTCACTGGCTGTATGTGCAAATACGGTGTCCCGTATGCCGAATTTTACGCCGAAGGCGTAGTAACCGACCAGGAAACGGGCGAACCCATCGAAAATATCCGAATTGAGGTCAAGGACGGAGAATATAAAGTGGCGCAGGAAGTGTTCACCGACCATCATGGCATGTACAACGTGCATAGCGCCATTTTCCCGCAAGATTCAGTGGATATTATCGCCCGAGACACTGCCAATATCTACGAAGCGGACTCTGCGCGCGTGGGCGTTGTTTATCAAAAGGAGAAGGGCTCCAAAAAAGACGAGTGGTACAACGGCGATGCTTTCGTGTACCAGAATTTCAACCTGAAGAAGAAATAACGAGACTTTATCGTGGAGAAGCCAATTGACTTTTGGCTTCGAAAAGGGAAGGCAGGCGGGGAGCCTAAGCCGACCGAGACTATCACGAGACGATACCGTATCCTACCAACACCTATAATATACATAGTATATTATCCCGTGATTTTGATTTTTTGATTTGCACAAGTCAAAAAAAAGCACTAACTTTGCAGCGCAAAATATACGAACCATGAAGAAACTTTTTCTTTTCTTTGCGCTGTTCTCGCTGATTGCTTGTACGGCCCCAAAAACGGACGTTCTACGCGTTGGAACCATCCAGCGTGACACTATTCTCGGCGTACCCTGTCGCGTCTATCTGCCCGCAGAATACGATGCACGTAGAAAAGCACAAACCACCTACCCTGTATTGTATCTGCAGCATGGTATGTTTGGCAGCGAAAACGATTGGACCGACCAGGGAAATCTGCTCGAACACATGGATTCGCTGTTGCGCAGCGGTCAAGCGAGAGAGATGGTCGTTATCATGCCCGATAATTTCCTGGGCAGTATACCTCCTGCCGAACGTCAACAACTAATGGATGCACCCGATCTGACTCCGGACGGACAGCCTATCGACACCGAAAACGGCTCAGCACATTGGCGCAAACTGACCTACGAGCAAGAACGCGCATACGAGATGTCCGGTTATTGGGAAACGCATTTTGCCGAATTCATGGCTGCCGCGGAGAGTCGTTACCGCATCAGTAACCGTCCGGACCAACGCGCCATTGCCGGCCTCTCGATGGGAGGATTTCATACCATGCACGTCTCGCATTTTCTGCACGGACAATTCGCCTATATCGGCATGTTTTCCGCGCTAGCTGCCTCGCCCACCGAAGGTGCACCGTATTCCAATTGGGAAGGCGAAGTGCCGCAAGCTGTCAATGCCGCACGCGTCTATTGGTTGGGCATGGGACGCGATGATTTTCTCTACGACCAGTTGCAAGATTATCGCCGATGGCTCGAGGCGCATCAGTTGGAATATACCTATTACGAAAGTACCGGAGGCCATACGTGGGACAATTGGCAAGACTATATCTGCCGCTTTATCCGACTGCTCCAATTCTGAACACCTCAAAACGCGCAACATGGAGATTTTCAGTCAAATGAGTACCGGCATGCTGCTTCTTAGCGGTGGCAGTTGTTGTCTGTATGTATGGATTATGCTGGCCGCACGCGATTTCGGCCGCAGCCCCATTGGATGGCTATTGCTGTCACTGATAATTACACCTTGGTTCTGTGCCCTTTTGCTCAAGGTGCTCGGCCGCAAATTGGACGACACCGTTTCTGAAGAAACGGACGAACGAAGATGGGACGACGAACGCTCTGAGACAATGAACGACAAACCCGTCCGAACCATATTTATCTCCGCTGCCGCGCTATTGACAATTGCGGCAATTATTCTTATGGCAATAGGCCTTTAATCGCCCTACGGGCGGATTTTTTGTCGAAAAATTGCACTTTTTTGTAAAAAAGTGACGTCCGCTCTTGCGTATGTCATTTTTTTTTACTATCTTTGCCACGAATTTTATGCGCGCACCCGAGCGCGCGCCGCATAATGCGCATATATACATAAGAATTAAACGAATAAAACATACATAACATGGAAGAACAAAAAGAAAAGTATGATGGCTCAAGTATTCAAGTGCTTGAGGGATTAGAGGCCGTTCGTAAACGTCCGGCCATGTACATCGGAGACATCTCGCAAAAGGGTCTCCACCACCTCGTTTATGAGGTTGTCGACAACTCCATCGATGAGGCCCTGGCCGGTTTCTGTAACGAAATCGCCGTTCACATCAATGAGGACAACTCTATCACCGTTCAGGATAACGGACGTGGTATTCCTGTTGACGAGCATCCAAAAGAGCACAAATCGGCTCTCGAGGTTGTTATGACCGTGCTTCACGCCGGTGGTAAGTTCAACAAGGATAGTTACAAAGTGTCCGGTGGTCTCCACGGCGTCGGTGTTAGCTGCGTGAACGCGCTGTCGAAAAAAATGCACGTCGAGGTTTATCGTCAGGGAGCTATCCACAGTCAGGATTACGAGAAAGGTAAACCGTTGGCACCTGTTCACACCATCTCCGAAGCAGAAGCTATCGGTAACTGGGAGCAACGCAAAACCGGTACTTTCGTTCAATTCTGGCCTGATGACTCTATCTTCACCGAGACCGTTTACCAATGGGAGATTCTGGCTAACCGTATGCGCGAGTTGGCTTTCCTGAATGCCGGTATCCGCATCGTCCTCAAAGACAAACGAGTTATCGACGCAGAAGGTAATTGCAAGAAAGAGGAGTTCTACTCCGAGAAGGGACTGAGCGAGTTCGTTCGCTATATCGATGGTACACGTACGCCGCTGATCAGCGAGGTTATTCACCTGAATACCGACAAGTACGGTACGCCGGTTGAGGTGGCTATGATCTACAACACCGATTTCAACGAGAATGTTCACTCCTACGTCAACAATATCAACACCATAGAAGGTGGTACCCACGTAGCCGGTTTCCGCGCAGCTCTGACGCGTGTCATGAAGAAATACGCTGAAGAGAGCAAGATGCTGGAGAAAGCCAAACTGAAAGACAAAGATGGTAACTCCACTATCGATCCTAACGATTTCCGTGAGGGCCTGACAGCCGTTATCTCTGTCAAGGTGGCTGAGCCGCAGTTTGAAGGTCAGACCAAGACCAAACTGGGTAACTCAGAAGTGGCCGGTATGGTATCGAGTGCCGTAGCAGAAGCGCTGCAGAATTATCTGGAGGAACATCCAGAGGATGCTAAACGCATCGTAGAGAAAGTGATCCTGGCCGCACAGGCACGTATCGCTGCGCGCAACGCACGCCAAAGCGTGCTACGCAAATCGCCGCTCAGCGGTGGTGGTCTGCCAGGTAAATTGGCTGACTGTGTGAGCAAAGATGCTAGCGAATGCGAACTCTTCCTCGTCGAGGGTGATTCGGCTGGTGGAACCGCTAAGACCGGTCGTGACCGCGTTCACCAAGCTATTCTGCCGTTGCGTGGTAAGATCCTGAACGTAGAAAAAGCAATGGAACACAAAGTGTTCGAGAGCGAAGAAGTACGCAATATCTTCACCGCTCTGGGTATCACTTTTGGTACTGAAGAAGATCCGAAAGCGCTGAACCTGAGCAAGATTCGTTACCACAAAGTAATCATCATGGCCGATGCCGATGTCGATGGTGCACATATCGCCACTCTGATTATGACCCTGTTCTTCCGTCATATGAAAGAAGTGATCGAGCAAGGACACCTCTACATCGCTTGTGCGCCGCTCTATAAGTGCTCGAAGGGTAACTATAGCGAATATTGCTGGAACGATGCACAACGCACCGCCTTTATCCAGAAATACGGCGCAGGCGACGAGAAACAAATCAAGACCCAACGCTACAAAGGTCTGGGTGAGATGAGCGACGAGCAACTCTGGGAAACCACTATGGATCCGGAACGCCGCTTGCTGAAACAAGTGACCATCGAGAACGCTGCCGAAGCTGACCGCACTATCGCCATGCTGATGGGTGACGATGTAGCTCCGCGCCGCGAATTCATCGAAGAGAACGCTACCTACGCTAATATTGACGCGTAATGAAGATTGCTGTCTATTGCTCGGCCAAAGACGTGATACCCGAAGAGTATCTGTCGCTCGGCGACCAATTGGGTCGCTGGATTGGCCAGCAAGGGCACACACTGGTTTACGGAGGTGCCACAGGTGGGCTGATGAGCCGCACCAGCCAGGCAGCCAAAGCGGCGGGAGCCAAAGTGATTGGAGTTATTCCGCCACGCATCATTGCTGCGGGCCGATTGGCCACTCATTGCGACCAAATCATCCAGGTGACTAACATGGCTGAGCGCAAACAACGCATGCGCGACGAAGCAGACCTATTCATCTGTTTGCCGGGCAGTTATGGCACTCTTGACGAAATGATGGACGCAATCTCTTCGGCCATTGTTGGAGAACATTGCAAACCCGTTTTGGTACTCAACTACCACGGTTTTTACGATGACTTGCGTCGGCAAATCGAACACATGCGAAGCCTCTGCTTCATACCAGAAAAAGAACAATACTACCCTATTTTCGCTGACAACTTGGAAGAGTTGGAACGGCTGATAGCAGAAATTAAAAATAACAAATAAATACTTCTTATGAATCTATTCACCGCCAGACTGACCGGTAAGATGGTCTCGACAGAGCAATTCGAAAACAACATGCACGAACTACAACTTCGTGTCATTCGTTATCGTCAAGTGGAAAAATCCCCCGAATTGGCCGAGTACTTTGCACTGAAAGCGGAAGTTGAATCTCCCGCCTTCCAGGAGCACAAACAAGAGTTAATCAACCGCAAGTACCGTGACACCGACGAGGGACGCAAGACAGCCTTCCGCGACAAACTAGCCAGCTCGCTGCGTATGCGTGGTTACAAACTCGCAGTGGACAACCAGACATTCCAGGCCTTCCTTGCCTTCCAGCAAACGGAAGACTTCAGCAAAATCTCGAGCATCAAAGAGCGTATGAAATCCAGCGAATTGCGCATGTTCAACATGATCTATCGTTCGGCTTTCTACAAAAACTATATGAAGGTGCTCAATTCGGACGAACTGAAACAACTGAACGAATTGGAAGCTGAGATTAATTCCGAAGACTTCCAAAAGCGCGATGCAGTATGGTCGGACAGCAAACGTTGGCAGCACTCGGAAGATTTCCAGAAAGAGCAACGCTTCAAAGAACTGGCAAAGATGGATGACATCCGTTTCTACTTTGCACAGCGTGCAGAAGATATCGACTGGGCTGAGATGTTCCGTCCTACGTTCGAAGACCTGATGGTCAGCGGCAAGAACTGGAAACCTGGCTTCGGTTATCCATCCGACAAACTGCGCGATGGACACTCACGAGCAAGCGAGCACCAGGCTTACAATGGCGGCAAGAATACCTTCTTTGCTGAAGGTCGTATGGACATCGAGACTCGCGAAGAGACTCAGAAAGCACTGGCATGGGACGCACGCAAAGGATTCGAGGACAAGGTATTCTCCTACACCTCCGATACGATGAACACACGCGAGGCATTCCAGCAAGCCGAAGGTATGTTTATGGCCAAAGTGCGTAGCCAAGGTTCCGGACACCATTTGTTCGGTCTCAGCACCGGTCTCAACCAGAAACCGCTTGTGGCTATGTATTACTACAACGGTAGCCGCCATCAGGTAGGATTGGTAGACGCTAAGAATTCGCACATGGTTGATTTGAGCGGTGTGCTGCGTTCGATGTACCATGTTTATACTTTCCGTTGGACAGAAACCGACCTGATTTGGTATGTCAACAACCTGGAAGTATTGCATTTACCTAATACATTGTCGGCCGACCAGATGTTCTATTTGGCACAGTCGTTCTTGCCTGTTAGCGAGCGACCGGGAACAGGAAAACTGAAAGTACAGTGGGTTCGCGCCTTCCGTACGGCTACTGCTGCGGACAAACCAAAGGACGAACCACAACCGGCACTGGAATTGGAAAAGCCCGCAAAAGAAGTCAAAGCAGAGGCTAAACCCAAAGCAGCAAAATCGGAGGCAAAACCCAAAGCAACAAAAACTGCAGCCAAGAGCAGCAAGAAATAAATTTGTATTATGTTTCTTATAGCGGGCCCGTGTGCCATCGAGAGCCGTGACTGTGTAATGCAAACCGCAGAAACACTTAATCGTCTCTGCTATAATTTGGGCATCACGCTCTATTTCAAATCGTCGTTCGACAAGGCCAATCGTACATCGGCCTCGCCTCGTGGTGTGGGGATGGACGAAGGATTGCGCATCTTGCAGGAAGTGAAAGATCAGTTTGGATTACCTATTCTAACTGATGTTCACGAAACCTGGCAGTGCGAACCTGTGGCAGAAGTGGCAGACGTGCTGCAAATTCCTGCATTTCTCAGTCGCCAAACCGACTTGCTACAAGCCGCAGCCGCGACAGGCAGAATAGTCAATATCAAAAAAGGCCAGTTTATGGCTCCTTGGGACATGAGCGGCGCGATTGATAAGATTGAGCAAGTGCAGCCAAATGCAGCCAAAGAAGGGCAAATATGGCTCACAGAACGTGGTTCCTCGTTTGGCTATGGCCGATTGGTGGTCGATATGAGTTCACTGGTTGAGATGCGGAGATTCGGTTGCCCAATCGTCTTCGATGCCACTCACTCGGTGCAGCAACCTAGCACACAAGCGGGCGTCACAGGCGGAAATCGCGAGATGGTTCCGTACTTGATGCGAGCAGCACTGGCTGTCGGCGTTGATGGATTATTCGTCGAGACGCATCCTAATCCGGACCAAGCCATTTCAGACGCGGCTAATCAGGTACGATTGGATGCGATGGAAGGACTACTGCGCCAAGCTATAGAAATAGACAATCTAATTCACAACAAGAAATGACTTATCGCGAAAGAGCGAAACAGATATTCCACAACGAAATAGTCGAATTGGAGAAACTCGGCGCTACTATTGACGAGCGTTTCGACCAAGTAGTGGAAATGATTTACCAGTGCAAAGGCAAACTGGTAGTGATGGGAATCGGCAAAACGGGTATCATCGGGCACAAGATTGCCTCATCGATGGCCTCGACAGGCCAACCATCTATCTTTGTTAATGCAGTGGAAGCAATGCACGGCGACCTAGGAATGATCAGCCGCGATGATGTAGTTCTGTTGGTCAGCAACAGTGGTAGCACCAACGAGATAGTAGGTGTTTTGGCGCCTCTGCGCGCACTTGGCTGCCAACTGATAGCCATGACGGGCGATGAACAATCGCCGTTGGCTAAAGGCTGCGATTTGGTTCTTTCCATGCACGTTGATCATGAAGCTTGTCCGCTTGGCTTGGCACCGACCACCAGTACTACCGCTACGGCCCTAATGGGCGATGCGCTGATGATTTGTCTGATGGAGAAACGTCAGTTCCGCGCTGAGAATTTTGCGCTCTATCATCCGGGCGGTGCATTAGGAAGAAAACTGATGGGACGCGTTCAAAATGCAATGCAGGAAGCTGTGCCAAAAGTAAACATAAATTCCACTTTGCGCGAACTCGTTCACGAGATATCGGACAAGCACTTGGGAATGACCATGGTATACGATGGCACGAAATGTGTAGGTATTATCACGGACGGAGACTTGAGACGAGCGATTGAGAAATTTGGAGACCTGACAGTTCCTGCACAAAAGATCATGTCGCCATCCTACAAGCGCATTGAGAAAAATGCTTTGCTGACCGATGCTTTGGCCATCATGGACCAGTACAATATCACTACTCTAGCCGTGACCGAAGCACCCGACACCACAGAGATAATTGGTATATTGTCCATCCACCACATTATTGACTTTAAGTAATCCGACATATGGAGCCGACTATCACCATCTATTGCAAAAACACCCACACCTATCATGAGGTGCCAAGGGGAATTTCGTTGATTCAACTGAAAGATTTGCTGAATATTCAGCTACCTTTCCCCATTATTGCTGCGCACGTCAACTACAAGGTGGAGAATCTGGATTTCTTGCTCTACAAACCAAAAGATGTAGAGTTTCTGGATGCCAGCACACCTAGTGGAATGCGTGTTTATGTGCGGACGCTGAATATGGTGTTGGCTTGCGCTATCAACGAACTCTTCCCGCGTACTGACTTACGCATTGAGCACCCGATTAGCAAAGGTTACTACTGTACTTTGCAGTGGCATGGCGATAATCAAGAGAACTGCGGCTGTGAGCAAGAGACACCGGTGCTTACGCCTAATATGGTGGATGCCATCAAGCAACGCATGAAGCAAATCATTGCCGAAGACCGACCTATCGTAGAAGAGGAGAAGCAGACAAAAGAAGTGATTCGTATGTTTGCCGCACGCTACGACAACGAGGGTTCTATCTTCGAGGCGCTTGGTAATCCGTATTGCCGCTATTTCCGAATGGGCAATTTCATCGATTACTATACCAATGTGCTGCTACCTAGTTCCGGTTATTTGAATGTGTTCGACTTGGAACCGTACCAAGATGGTATGTTGCTGCGCATTCCAAATCGTGATAATCCAACCATACTGGAGGAATCTATTCCGCAAGAGAAAATGTTCAACATTTTCCGTGAATACAACCGATGGAACAAACTGCTGTGTATCAACAATGTAAACGATTTCAATATTGCTTGCAAGGACAATAAATCGTTCGAAATGATTAAGTTGGCTGAGGCACTTCACGAGAAAAAAGTAGCCCAGATTGCCGATGCCATCGCAGAGAAGCGACCAAAATTCATCTTCATTTCCGGTCCTTCATCTAGTGGTAAGACCACTTTCTCCAAACGCTTGCAGATCCAGTTGATGGTCGATGGCATTCGTCCGGAAGTACTATGTATGGACGATTATTTTGTCAATCGTGTGGATACGCCGCGTGACGAAAACGGACAATGGGATTTTGAGAATGTTAACGCAGTCGATCTGCCGTTCTTCCGTCAGCAGATGCACGATTTGTTGGATGGCAAAGAGGTTGAACTGCCTACTTATGATTTCTCGCTCGGTGAGCGTGTATTCGAGGGACGCAAACTCCAGTTGCAAAAAGATTCTGTTTTGGTTATCGAAGGTCTGCATGCACTCAACCCTTGTATCCTACCGGATGTCGATCGCAATCTGACATTTAAAATTTATGTATCGGCTTTGACTACAATCAATATCGACAACCACAACTGGATTCCTACTACCGATATCCGATTGCTACGACGCATCGTACGCGACTATAAGTATCGCAACTATTCGGCTAAGGAAACTATCGCTCGCTGTCCGAGCGTTATTCGCGGAGAGACCAAGTGGGTATATCCATATCAGGAGGAAGCAGACGTCATGTTCAATTCGGCACTTATCTTCGAGTTTGCCGTGCTCAAACGTCACGCCGAGCCAATCCTGCAAGAAGTTCCGAAATTCTGCGAGGAATATACCGAGGCACACCGTTTGCTGAAGTTCCTACAGTATTTCGTTCCAATACCAGAGAAGGAAATTCCGCCTACCTCACTATTGCGTGAATTCGTGGGTGGTAGTTCGTTCCATTATTAATCAATCTGAAGAAACCGATGAAACGTATTATTTGTATATTCTGCGTGGCTTTTCTGGCGCTTGCCTCGTTTGCTGAGGAGAAGCAACCACGCCCTAATATCTTCGATTCATTGCCCGGAGTTACCGTTGTTCAGGATTCGGCTATCGTTCGCCTGTTGAACGCCACTATTGACGGACAGCAAGAATTGGTTGAGATAGATGGTTATCGCGTACAGATATATTCCAGCAACTCACAGCAACAGGCCAAAGGCGAAGCGCTCTCGCTGGAAAACAAACTGAAGGACAAAATCGAGCAGAATATCTACGTGCTCTATATGCCGCCTTTCTGGAAAGTGCGCATCGGTGATTTCCGCAACTACAACGATGCACGCGATTTTAAGAAAGAGTTCGTTCAACAGTTCCCCGAACTGATGGGCGACACATACATTGTGCGTGACAAAATCAAAGTACTCAAATGAATCTGCAGGATTTCCATAGCAACCCTAAAACAACCGAGGAAATAGCCAAAACGGTTGAACAGGCTATTCGACTAATCGGCGAAGATCCCGAACGCGAAGGCCTAATCAAAACACCTAAACGCGTAGGAGAGGCATTGCAGTTCCTTTGCAAAGGTTATAACGAAGATGCCGAGGCCATACTTCGTTCTGCGCTCTTCGAGGAAGATTATCGCCAGATGGTGGTTGTTCGAGATATTGATTTCTATTCGCTTTGCGAACACCATATGTTGCCGTTCTTCGGCAAAGTGCACGTGGCATATATCCCCAACGGACGAATCACCGGTTTAAGCAAAATAGCACGCGTAGTGGATGTCTATGCTCGTCGTCTGCAAGTGCAAGAACGACTGACCACACAAATCAAAGAGTGTATTCAAAACACACTCAACCCGTTAGGAGTAATGGTGGTCATCGAAGCTGAGCATCTGTGTATGCAAATGCGCGGCGTGCAAAAACCGCACTCCGTTACCACAACCTCTGATTTCACAGGGGCTTTCACACGCCAAGAAACTCGCGAAGAGTTCCTGCGACTAATCAATCATTGAACAAAGAGAATCTTAACCACGGTGTGACCACCGTTAGGTTCATTGCACAGAGCGGTATAAACACCGCTTTTTGCGCGTTGTCCGTCAGGTAGATTGCCATCCCACACGGCCATACCACCATGACTGCGAGTCTTGCAAACCAGATTTCCGCCCGCATCTACTATGTTGACAACGGTCTGATCCATCAAGCCTGCAATACTTATCATTCCTCCGTAACCCGGACGAACAGGATTAGGGAAGGCATACGCATTACTTAGGTCTTCTTGCGGTTCACTGGCATCACTGCGATACGAGGCGATACCATTGTCCGTTCCCACGAACACTTCGCCCGTCATCGGCATAATGGCAATCGACTGAATTGCATTCGATGGCAATTCCGAATTTTCTGCCGTAAAATGTGCTACGGTAATCGTATCATCTTCTATTAGATACAAACCGGAATTAGCCGTTCCTATCCACATTCGGTTTCCGCCATCTACCGCCATGCAATTAATCTGCTCATTGCCAAGCAAATAGTCGCCCAGACCTGTTCCGTCGTTGCGAGGAATGATGATGCGGTGGCAAGCATCGCTTGTAAAGAAATCAACCGACGATGGAATAACCAGAATTCCCGCCAAAGTGCCTATCCAGATGCGATTGTCGAGATCTTGCGTCAGACACAAGATGGCTGACGGAGTGATCGGCACACCGTTTTGATCGGTAAACACATTCCGTTTCAAACATTGGTCATCACCCGAATAAGTTGGTGTTCCGCCATCGTCTAGCAATATCACGCCTTGTTGTTCGCGCTGATCAATTATCCACTTGCGACGACTGCTTCGATTGTCCACCCAGATATCTCCAGGCGTTGTCAGTGTCAGTCGTTGGCCGCGACTCGTTAGATTTAGGGCTTGCCACGTGCCGTTTGGACGGCGAATATGTACAGGGGCACCTATCTCCGTTGAATTCAAAACCCATATATTGCCTTGCTCGTCCCAAAGCATTCCGTCTGTTCGCGTGAAGTAGGTCGGATTGATATCCTCTATTGCCTCACGTAGAGTACTGTTCGACGGATCAAAATGCGCGTACGCCTTATTCTCACGGAATTCAAACACACCCGTTCCGTAAGTAGCCACATAGAAATGCGACGCATCTTGCGGATCTACGGCATAGCTAACCACATCACGCATATCCGCACTGAGCCGATAATACGTATCGTTCCACGGAATACCCAACCAATTAGTTCCATCGTAGATATTGATATCTGATTGACGGCCGAACTGTTCCGACCATCTTCCGCCCGACGCAACATACAGACGGTCATTCTTCGCATACAATCTATATCCAAAATTGCTTATCGGCCCTTGAGGAACGAAATGGTCATCACCCATCGAATTCAGCCGAACCAATCCGCGTGACTGTTCGCCCAACCAATATTCTCCTTGCGAGTAAACGGCATCGGTAGCCACATAAGAGCCCGTCAATCCGCTCAATTGATCTTCATCGGTCAATCGCAGCAGACCGTTGTTATACTGATACGTCAGCAACTGTCCGCCCGAAACATGAACCCACGCTAGCGGATTGGGAACAACCAGATCCCAGTTATTCTCACGAAGCCGGTACAACGAATCGTGTTGCAATATATATAACTCGTCTTTGTATACCAACGCTTGCATCAATCCTTCGCCAGGCAACAAATGTTTGTGCCAATAGGTATAATCCACCAGATTGTCCGCCAGACTCGCACTGTACACATAGTCACTTGTGAAGGCATATAACGAATCGCCCGTTTCCACCACATGGCGAACATTGACATACGCGGCTTCTTCGCCTATATAATAGGTGTCAACTATTTCCGCTTTCTTGGTATTAACTGCCAGTATTCCGAACGGCATCGACAGATAGACATTCTTCGAACCAATTGTAATATTGTTGATGGTCACAGCCATCGAAGCGGCTTTCATGTATATATCTGGCATCTGACGCACACGACCTTCTTCGTCCAGCAAGTCGATTCGACCGTCGTCATATCCGATTACCAATTGGCTCGTATGTTGGTCAAAGGCGATATGTACAATATTGTTGCCGTTCAGCCCTGTCGATTTGTTCCAGTATTCTATTTCATCGCTTCTTCTGTCTACTGAGAATAATGTTCCGTTTGCCAACGCATATATATGCTGCGGAGTTGCAACCACCTCTTTCGGATTCGTATAGGAGTAGTGCAAACGCCACTGTTGCATACGTCCCATATCCATTTCCGTCTCGCCCGAGCTCGAACCCTTCAGTGATTCCGGATCCGCATGCTCGTCAAATTTAACCAGTCCTTCAGCGGTTCCGATGTACATAATGCCATTCTCGTCGCAAGCCAACGAGAGAATTCCGTTACTCGGCATAGCCGAATTATCAGTCGTATATTGTGCTAATATCTCGCTCGCATCCAGAGATAGGACATAAACGCCCATAGTCTGTGTTCCCACCCACATTCTTCCTTCGGTATCTTCGCATAGGGCATTAATCCACAGGGTTGCCATCGGATTCTCACCGTGACTATCCATCAGTTCTGGACGGATGATACGGTCAGATGTGAAGAAATCTATCGTGTCAATGATGGCTATACCTTGTTCGGTGCCTACCCATAGACGCCCCGTATGATCCTGTTCCAACCGACAGAAGAACTCTGGAGCAAACCGTTGACCCGTTTGGCTTATCCATTCTTTGCGAGCCATAGTACGGTCATCCGACGCGTCAAAAGGCGTTCCGTTATCGTCTAGCAAATAGATATTCTGATAATAGCGGATATCGTTCATCCATTTGTAGTTGCTGTTTCGTTTGTCTATCAGCAACTGACCTGGAGTCGCAAACTGCTTCTGCTCGCCATTATATCGGAGAGCAAGACCGTGCCATTCGCCTTCGGTATCCAGACAATTTATTTGGTAAGGCACACTGCCGCTATTGAGCATCCATAGCCTGTTTTCCTTGTCAAAAGCCGTTCCCACCAAGCGCGTATAGGTCGCATCTGCGCCTGTAGCAGCCGTACGAATGGTGTTATCCGCTGCCGGCAGATAGTGACGAACCACTTGTTTGCCTATAAACTCAAACAGACCCGTACCGTAACTGCTGACGAAATAATGTTCCTTGTTACGCGGATCCACGGCCACATCCATAAAATCCCTCACTACTTCACCCGAATTCTGACGAATTGAATCAACAGGCAGATTCATCCACGCTGAACCATCATAACGCATCACCACGCCCGGATTATTGTATTGCGAATCCCAACGGCCACCGGGAACCACAAACAGATACCCTTGCGCAATAGTCAGATTATACGGAGTATTACTCAACGGCCCTTGAGGCTTGTACGTCAAACGCGAAGTAGGCGTAAAACGCACTATTCCCTCCGCATAGGCGGCATACCAATGGTCATATTCATCCTGATAATGTTTCCCTTTCTCCGGATCAGGAGTCAAACGACCGTCACGCAGCGAACGGTTCCAATAGCGATAATCCACCAGATTGTCCCGTAGAGCGCCGCTAAACACGCTATCTGCCGTGAAGGCATGAATACTGTCACCGCTTATCAAAACGTCCTCCACATTCGTTTCTTCGCCTTTTGGACGCAACCAATAACTGTCGGTCAACTTATTCTCGCGCAAATCAAACAGTTGCACACCATAATGCGTCGACAGGTAAGCAATGCGATTGTGTATCGTGATATTGTTGATAGTCTTTTGTTGCGTCATATCTTTGTCGTACAGATCACCGATGTAACGCACTCCACCATCCGAAAGCAGATCTATCTTACCCGTCTTGTAGCCGATTATCAGTTGGGCAGAACGATCATCATAATGAATACAACTGATGCCCGTACTGTGCAAGCCCGACAGACTGTTGTAAATACGAATCTGTTCGCTTTGTTTCTCCACGCTATACAGACTGCCGTCCGACAGCGCATAAACGCGATCGGGAGCCATCGCTATCTGCGTCACATTGTTGTACGCAAATAGCGTTGTCCATTGTTGGGCATGCATACTAGCCGCCAACAACAAGCACAGCCATATATATCTTCCTCTAAACATTAAGCGCTAAATATTCAACTAGTTTTTCCAGAGCGCGACCTCGATGGCTTATCGCATTTTTCTCCGCCTCACTCATCTCCGCAAACGTGCACTCTTTTCCTTCAGGAATAAATACCGGGTCATAACCGAAACCACCGTTTCCGCTCTCTTTCTCGGCTATTCTGCCGCGTACTACGCCTTCCACTTGCAGCGTCTCACCGCCGCGAATCAACGTAATCACTGTCCTAAATTGCGCGCCTCTGTCACTCTTACCCTCTAGTTCTCGCAAGGCTTTCGACCTGTTTGCGTGAAAGATTTCTCCTTCGGACAAAGACTCCTTCCCTACTGGGAGGGATGGGGTAGGCATCTTGTACCAACGAGCCGTATAAACACCTGGTTCGCCATGCAGCGCATCTATTTCCAAACCCGTATCATCCGCAAACACGCCATCTATCATCATTCCATCATTAAGCGAAGCGCTCATTCTATCATTAATAAAAGCAGCGACCGCATCCGCTTTTATCTTGCTGTTCTCTTCTAGCGTACGGCCGTTTTCCTCTATCTCAGCAAAAAAGCCAACTTCACGCAGACTCAGCACCTCGATGCCTTTCGGCATGATGGCGCGAACCTCTTGCAATTTATGCGCATTATTGGATGCAAATACTAGTTTCATTGTGTCATATGACTTTTGCGACTGCACTAGGTTGTTCCCGCCCAACGGGAAAAACCGCTACAGGGAAAAGGGCTCCTTAACTTTTGCGACTGCACTAGGTTGTTCCCGCCCAACGGGAAAAACCGCTACAGGGAAAAGGGCTCCTTAACTTTTGCGACTGCAAAAGTACTATAAAATTTTGATATATGCAAAAAAAGTTGTAACTTTGCCGCCGAAATCGACATAAACTATCACAACTATGACTAGAAAACACGTATTTGTTGGCCTTTTTCTGGCATGTACAATGAGCCTTTCCGCACAAGTCAACCAGATTATTGGCAATTGGAAAACAGTAGACGACAAAACAGGAGACAATTTCTCCATCGTTTCTATCTATAAGGGCTCTGACGGCCTGTTCTACGGCAAAATAGCCAAGATGTTGGTCGGACCGAAGGACCTGAAATGCATCGAGTGTAAGGGCGAAGATTACAATGCACCGCTCGAGGGACTCGTTATCATCCGTGGCATGCACGAGGAAAATGGCGAATTGCGCGGTGGTAAGGTACTTGACCCGGAATCAGGCAAGTTCTATTATGGCAAAATCTACCTCAAGGATGGCAAACTCGTTCTGCGTGGTTCGCTAGACAAACGCGGATTCCTCGGACGCAACCAAACCTGGATTCGCGCCAAGTAATCCACCCTCAATTCCCCTCTCCTAAAACTGCACTTTTATATATACTGCGTATATATCCCCCATTTACTACCGTGAAGAAATGCCTCGGATGGCATT
>DBVU01000022.1:0-170 GCA_002308195.1 Bacteroidales bacterium UBA1256 | reverse complement strand
TTATATATATACTACGTATATATCCCCCATTTACTACCGAGACATTAACGAGACATTTACCTGACAATATCGTAACTTAGTCGACACTTTATCGAGACAATATCGAGAGAGAATAAACAAAGAGACGGCCTTACGGTCGTCTCTCTTTGTTGCGGAGGATGGGATCGAAC
>DBVU01000065.1:34923-36868 GCA_002308195.1 Bacteroidales bacterium UBA1256 | reverse complement strand
CTGGAGACAGGCAAACTGGCCAAACAAGCTGATGGTGCTGTGATGGCAACCCTAGGCAACACGATGATTCTGGCAACAGTCTGCTCCGCCAAAGATGCAGTTCCCGGCACCGATTTCATGCCGCTGACTGTTGAGTACAAAGAGAAATTTGCNNTTTGCGTCCGCAGGACGTTTCCCGGGCGGTTTCACCCGTCGCGAAGGAAAAGCTTCGGACTATGAGATTCTGATTGCGCGTCTGATTGACCGCGCTCTGCGTCCTCTCTTCCCAAGTAACTATCACGCTGAGACATTCGTTAACGTAACGATGTATTCGGCCGACGGCATTGACATGCCGGAGAGTATTGCCGGTTTGGCCGCAGGTGCCGCATTGGCTTGTTCGGATATCCCGTTCGATGGTCCGGTGAGCGAAGTGCGCGTAGCACGTGTGGACGGCAAGATGGTCATCAACCCAACCTTTGAGCAATGCGAGAAAGCAGATCTCGAACTGATGGTTGCTGCCACCTATGACAATATCATGATGGTGGAAGGTGAGATGAAAGAAGTGCCTGAGAGCGTGATGCTCGAGGCCATCAAAGCTGCTCACGAGGCTATCAAACCGCAGTGCAAGGCCATCGACGAGATGATGAAAGCTTACGGCAAAGAGACCAAGCGCGAATACTGCCACGAGGTGAATGACGATGAGTTGAAGCAGGCAGTACACGACTACAGTTACGCTCGCGCTTATGCTCAGGCTACCAGTGCCGATACCGACAAGCACCACCGCGAGGAGATGTTCAACCAAATCCGCGAGGATTTCAAGACGGAGAAAGCCGATTATATGGCACAACGCGCAGAGGCTATTGGCGTTGATATTGACGAGATTGCTGCGTTGGTTGACAGATATTATCACGATGTAGAGAAAGAGGCTATGCGCCGCGCCGTGCTCGACGAGGGCAAGCGTCTGGATGGCCGTAAAACCACAGAGATTCGTCCTATCTGGTGCGAGGTGGGTTACCTGCCCGGCCCTCACGGATCGAGTATCTTCACCCGTGGCGAGACTCAGTCGCTCTCGACCGTTACACTGGGAACCAGTCGCGACGAGAAGATAGTAGACGAAGCGCTGATTCAAGGAAGCGACAAATTCCTGCTTCACTATAATTTCCCACCGTTCTCGACGGGCGAAGCCAAAGCCGCTCGTGGCGTAGGACGTCGAGAGATAGGTCACGGTAACCTAGCTTGCCGTGCGCTGAAGAATATGATTCCTGAGGACTTCCCTTACACCGTTCGCGTGGTAAGTGATATCCTGGAGTCGAACGGATCGAGCTCGATGGCTACCGTATGTGCGGGTACGCTCGCGCTGATGGATGCAGGTGTTCCGATGAAGAAACCGGTCAGCGGTATCGCTATGGGACTGATCTCGGAGAACCAAGGTAAGAACTACGCCATCCTGAGCGATATCCTCGGTGACGAAGATCACCTGGGCGATATGGANNATGGACTTCAAGACCACCGGTACCAAGGACGGTCTGACAGCCTGCCAAATGGATATCAAGGTGGACGGCCTGAGCTACGAGATTTTGGAGAACGCATTGGCACAAGCCCACGAGGCACGTATGTATATCCTCGGTAAGATTCTCGAGTGCATGCCTGCTCCTCGTGCAGACCTCAAACCGCACGCTCCGCGCATCGTAAGCTTCATCATTCCGAAGGATATGATCGGTGCTGTGATTGGTCCTGGTGGAAAGATTATCCAGGGTATCCAAGCAGAGACCGGTGCTGTTATTTCTATCGACGAGGTAGAAGAGGGCGGCAAGGTAGAGGTGGCTAGCAACAACGGCGAGTCGATGCAAGCTGCTATCGCTAAGATCAAAGCTATCGTAGCGTTGCCTGAGATCGGCGAGGAATACGACTCGGTTGTTAAGAGTCTGATGCCGTACGGCTGCTTCGTGGAGTTCATGCCGGGTAA
>DBVU01000065.1:27053-34851 GCA_002308195.1 Bacteroidales bacterium UBA1256 | reverse complement strand
AAGACCGGTAAGTTCCGTCTGAGTGCCAAAGCACTGAAAGAGAAACCCGAAGGCTATGTAGAGCCCGAGCGTCCTGCTCGCGGACCGCGTGGCGACCGTGGTGAGCGTGGCGACCGTGGACCAAGACCTGAGCGTCGCGGACCACGTCCAGAGCGAAAAGGATAAAAAAAAGAGAGTGCTTCGGCGCTCTTTTTTTTATGGAAAAAATGAACATAAAAATAAGTGTGAAGATAATTTGTAAAGTCATTTTAGCAAAATTCAAAAAAAGCAATTTTCTCTGAAAAAGCACTTGCATAATTGAAAAAAAAATTGTACCTTTGCACTCGATTTCTGATACTGCTTCCGCGAGGAAGTATAAACGTTAAAAATCGATGAGTCTGTTTAATAAAGTTCGAATCCCGGCCCTGGTGGATATGCATGTGCATTTCCGAGAGCCAGGATTTGCATATAAGGAGAGTATCCTCTCAGGGAGCCGTGCTGCGATGTGTGCCGGCTATAGTGATGTCTGCACTATGCCCAAC
The DNA here is from genome assembly GCA_002308195.1 of Bacteroidales bacterium UBA1256. Next base: position 34,330 of record DBVU01000065.1, on the reverse strand, counting down.
CTCAATCCGGCCCCAGACAGTCTCGATCATCTCAAGGTACAATCCGATATTATTGTGCGCGACAGCCTTATTGGCGTCCATCCGTATGCAAGTATCACCCTCGGCCAAAAAGGCGAGGGTGACTTGGTTAATATAGAAGAACTTAGTCCGTTTGTGGTAGGCTTCTCCGACGACGGTCGCGGCATACAAGATGAGTCGCTGATGCGCCGCGCGATGGAGCGAATTGCTGCCACAGGAAGTCTGTTGGTGGAGCACTGCGAAGTGAATAGCTTGCTCCATGGCGGCTATATCCACGACGGCCAATACGCCCAGGCTCATCGTCACCGCGGCATCTGCTCCGAGAGCGAGTGGCGTGAGGTGGAGCGCAACATACGGCTGAGCGAAGAAACGGGTTGCCGTTTGCATATATGCCATATCTCCACCAAGGAGAGCGTTCAACTGGTTCGCGAGGCGAAGAGCCGTGGTGTGAAAGTGACCGCAGAGACCGCACCGCACTACTTGCTGCTAAACGACGAGATGCTGCAGGAAGATGGTGCATGGAAAATGAATCCTCCCATTCGCAGCATAGCCGATCAGCGCGCACTGTTGGCGGGCATACAAGATGGCACCATAGACGTGATCGCCACCGATCACGCTCCGCACAGCGCAGAAGAGAAAAGCCACGGCCTAGAAGACAGTGCTTTCGGCATTGTCGGTATCGAGACCGCATTCCCATTGCTATATACTTATTTGGTCAAACCGGGCCTGCTGACGATGGACCGACTCATCGAGTTAATGTCCACGCGCGCACGAAATATAATAGGTCTGCCTCAGGATGAGAGTTGGGCCACATTCGATTTGGATGCGCATTACACGATTGACCCGGAGCAATTCCTTTCGAAAGGACACAGCACGCCTTTCGCCGGATGGGAAGTGTGGGGCAAATGCATCAAGAACGAATACAAGGGAACGGTAGTATATGAAGCAGAGTAAATGGACCATATTGAGCAACGAGCTGATAGCCGACCGCATCTATCGAATGGTGTTGAGCGGCGATACAGTCAATATGCTGTCCGGACAGTTTGTCGAGATAGCGCTGCCGAACTGCTTCCTGCGCCGCCCGATTTCGATATGCGATATCCAAGATGACCGCCTGGTTTTGATTTATAAGGTCGTTGGCCAAGGCACCACCGCCATGGCACAGATGCAGCCGAACTATGAACTGGATATACTGACTTGTCTGGGCCGCGGATACGACTTGAGCAAAGCCGAAAACGAAGTGCTGCTGATAGGTGGAGGAGTGGGAGTACCGCCATTGGTATATGCCGCTAAGAGTCTGCGCCAAGCAGGCAAAAAAGTGCGCGTGGTAATGGGCTTCAATTCCCAAAGCGAAGTGTTTGCTGAGGCTGAACTGAAAGCCTTGGGCTGTCAAGTGGAGATTTGCACCGTGGACGGCAGTTATGGTGCGAAAGGCCTGGTAACCGATTTGCTCGGTGCCGCCGAACCATTCTATTACGCCTGTGGTCCGCTACCGATGCTGAAAGCTATCGTTCGCACTATCGGCACTAACGGACAAGTGAGCATGGAAGAGCGGATGGGTTGTGGAGTAGGCATTTGTGTCGGTTGCAGCATAGAGACAAAACGCGGCATCAAACGCGTGTGCAAAGAAGGTCCTGTTTTTGATGCAGAAGAGATAATATGGAAGTAAGACTAGGTGACATACGACTGAAAAATCCGATTATACCCGCTAGCGGTACTTGCGGTTTTGGAATGGAAATGAGCGAATGGATGGACCTGAATATCCTAGGCGCCATTTCTACCAAAGGTACGACTCGCGAAGCGCGTTACGGCAATCCGCTGCCACGCATAGCCGAGTGTCCCGCTGGCATGCTCAATGCGGTAGGGTTGCAAAATCCCGGAGTGGATGAAGTCATTCAACACGAGATACCTGCCCTGCGCGCGAGATACCAGGGACCGATTATCGCCAATGTGAGCGGGTTTAGTATAGAGGATTACGCGTACGTGTGCGAGCGAATGGATAGCGAGACGGATGCGGCCATTCTGGAGGTGAATATCTCGTGCCCCAATGTGCACAACGGAGGCATGGCGTTCGGTACCACACCCGAGAATGCAGCGGAAGTGACACGTGCCGTCAAAGCCGTAACGACCAAACCGGTCTATATGAAACTCAGTCCCAACGTAACCGACATAGCCGCTATCGCTCGCGCATGCGTCGAGAACGGAGCAGACGGTTTGTGTCTGATCAACACCGTACTAGGAATGCGCATCGACATCCATCGTCGCCAACCGGTACTGGCCAACCGCTACGGTGGTTATTCCGGACCGGGAATCTTCCCAATCGCATTGCGTATGGTGAATCAGGTGCGCCACGCTTGCCCGAATACGCCTATCATCGGTTGTGGAGGTATCAGCAGTGCTGAAGATGTGATTGAGATGATGATGAGTGGAGCCAACGCAGTAGAGATAGGTGCGGCCAGTCTGACCCAACCGAATATTTGCGCACAGATCATTGACCGCTTGCCGCAACTGATGAGCGAACTGAAGATAAATCATCTGCAAGATATAGTAGGTATAGTATGAAAAGAGATGTGATCATAGCTTGTGATTTTCCGAATGCGGAGACCACGTACGCCTTTCTGGATCGCTTTGCTGAGGAGAAACCGTTTGTCAAGATTGGCATGGAACTTTTCTACGCAGAAGGTCCGGCTATCGTGCGCGAACTGCATCGCCGCGGACATAAGATATTTCTCGACCTGAAGCTACACGACATACCCAATACGGTAGAGAAAGCCATGGCCGTTTTGTCGCGTCTGCAGGTGGAGATGGTCAATCTGCATGCTGCAGGAACCAAGGCGATGATGTTAGCGGCACTCAGAGGGTTGACACGCGAAGATGGCACACGCCCCATCCTGCTGGCAGTCACGCAGCTCACTTCGACCAGCGAAGATCGTATGCACGACGAATTGCTTATCAGCGGCTCTATCGGCAATTGTGTTTGCCATTATGCGCAAATGGCCAAAGAGGCCGGTTTGGATGGCGTGGTTTGTTCGCCGTTGGAGGCCGGAATGGTCAAGGAGCGTTGCGGCGCAGATTTTCTGACTGTGACTCCGGGCATTCGTTTCGCAGACGGTCAGGTGGGCGACCAAGTGCGTATCACCACTCCCGCACAGGCCAAACAGATAGGTAGCAACTTTATCGTGGTGGGCCGTCCTATCACTGCGGCCGAGGATCCCGTAGCCGCGTATCGTCAATGTGTAAAAGATTTTGTAGAATGATAACCAGCGAACAAATAGCCGCAGATCTATTGCGTATCAAGGCAGTTTTTCTGCGTCCGTCCGAGCCCTTCACCTGGGCCAGTGGAATCAAGAGTCCGATCTATTGCGACAATCGTCTCACGCTGAGCGATGTAGCAGTGAGAGAGGATGTAGAGAATGGCTTGACCGAACTGATTCGTACCTATTTCCCCGAAGCAGAAGTGCTGATGGGCACGGCCACTGCAGGAATCGCACACGCGGCAATTGTGGCCACCAAAATGAATCTGCCGATGGGCTATGTGCGTTCGGGGTCAAAAGACCACGGTCGTCAGAACCAGATAGAAGGCCGTTTGTTGCCGGGGCAGAAAGTGGTAGTGGTAGAGGATCTGATTTCGACGGCAGGCAGTTCGCTGGAGGTGGTAGAAGTGCTGCGTCGGGCCGGAGCAGAAGTGCTGGGTATGGTTTCGATCTTTACCTACGGATTGCAAAAAGGTCTGGACCGTCTGGCCGCTGCCAAGGTAGAGAACCACAGTTTGAGCAACCTGGATGTGCTGGCAGAAATAGCAGTCAAAGAAGGCTACATTTCTGAGACCGAGAAAAGTGAATTAATTCAATTTAGAGATAATCTATGAGACACCTGTTAGATTCGACCGACCTCACCACACAAGAGGTGGAACAAATCGTCCTTCGGGCATTGGATATCATTGCTCATCCGCAGCAATACGCCGAGGTCTGCAAAGGCAAGAAACTCGCTACTCTGTTCTACGAACCGAGTACGCGAACACGACTCAGTTTCACGGCCGCGATGATGGAACTGGGAGGCCAGGTGCTGGGCTTCAGCGATGCACGTTCTTCGTCTGTCAGCAAAGGTGAGACGGTGGCCGATACCGTTCGCGTGGTTAGTGCATTTGCCGACATCATCGCCATGCGGCACTTCAAGGAAGGTGCGCCGCGCGTGGCTAGCGAGTTCAGCCGAATTCCTATTATCAATGCCGGCGATGGAGGCCATAGCCATCCTACTCAGACTATGACTGACCTGCTGACTATCCGCCGCGAACTGGGACGATTCGACCACTTGACTATCGGTCTATGTGGAGACTTGAAATACGGCCGAACCGTTCACTCGCTCATCAAGGCTATGCGTCGCTACGAGGGAACACGTTTTGTGCTGATTGCCCCACGCGAGTTGGCGCTGCCCGATTATATGAAAGCCGAACTGGGAGATGCTTACACCGAAGTGGCATCGCTGGAAGATGCTATGCCGATGGTCGATGTGCTCTATATGACCCGCGTACAACAAGAGCGTTTTGCCGACCGCGATGAATACGAGCGACTCAAAGATTCGTTCATTCTGGACGAACGCCTGATGGCACTAGCCAAACCGTCGATGATCGTGCTGCATCCGCTACCTCGCGTTAACGAGATAACAACGGGAGTAGACCGTGATCCGCGCGCCGCGTATTTCCGCCAAGTAGAAAACGGCAAATATGTGCGCAAGGCGATTATCTATACGCTCCTCAGCGATGAATTTCTGCAGAGCACTCATGCCGCCCATCCGAGTGAGGTGGGAACAGCTATGTGCCACAACGACCGCTGTATAGCCACTACCGAACCGGTAGAACAAAAATCCTATGTGGATGCAGACGGTGTGCGTCGATGCTACTATTGTGATCATATGTTATAAATCTTATCATACGCTATGCTCAAAGATCGAAACATAAAAGAAGGACTGACATTTGACGATGTCCTGTTGGTACCCGCTTACAGCGAAGTGTTGCCACGCGAGGTGTCTCTGCGAGGCCAGTTCTCGCGTAATATTGCTTTGAATATCCCTGTTGTCAGTGCCGCTATGGATACGGTGACAGAATCGACGATGGCGATTGCTATTGCACGCGAGGGCGGTATCGGAGTGATTCACAAGAATATGTCCATCGCCGAACAGGCCGCTCACGTACGCCGTGTGAAACGTGCCGAGAACGGTATGATCTCTGACCCTGTTACTATTCTCGGTCAACAGACCGTAGGCGATGCGCTGCGTATGATGCACGACAATCATATTGGTGGTATTCCTGTGGTGGACGACAATCATATTCTCGTTGGCATTGTGACCAACCGAGACCTGCGTTTCGAAACCGACATGAACCGCCCAATCAACGAGGTAATGACGTGCGACAACCTCATCACGATTGCCTCGACCGACAATCAAACGATCATGGAGGCCTTCCGCAACCATAGGGTAGAGAAATTGCCGGTGATAGACAAAGGTGGCAAACTGATAGGACTGGTAACATACAAAGATATCACCAAACTGCGCGATTATCCTAATGCCAACAAAGACGCAGAAGGCCACTTGCGCTGCGCCGCAGGAGTGGGAATCACGGCCGACTATATGGACCGTGTTGACGCACTGGTCAAGGAGCAGGTAGATGCCGTAGTGCTCGATTCGGCACACGGACACAGCCGAAACATCGTGAACGCGCTGCGAGCTATCAAAGCTAAATATCCTAACCTGGATGTGGTTGTAGGCAATATCGCCACCGCTGAGGCTGCTAAATTCCTTGTAGAGAATGGTGCCGATGGAATCAAGGTAGGTATAGGACCGGGCAGTATTTGCACGACGCGTATCATTGCCGGTGTGGGAGTTCCGCAATTAACGGCCATCATGGATGTGGCTGAGGCTATTGAGGGAACGGGAGTTCCTGTCATCGCCGATGGCGGATTGCGTTATTCGGGCGATGTAGTCAAAGCCCTGGCTGCCGGTGGCAATTGCGTGATGTGCGGTTCGATGTTTGCAGGAACCGACGAGGCTCCGGGCGATACGATTATCTTCAATGGACGTAAGTTCAAGTCTTACCGCGGAATGGGAAGTATCGAAGCGATGAAAGCCGGTAGTGCCGATCGCTATTTCCAGGCAGGTGAAACCAACGTATCCAAACTGGTGCCGGAAGGTATCGCAGGACGTGTGCCTTACAAGGGAAGTGTCAACGAGACTATCTTCCAACTGCTGGGAGGTTTGCGTTCGGGTATGGGCTACGTAGGCGCACACAATCTGGAGGAACTGCGCAAAGCTAAATTTATTCGTATCACTTCGGCCGGAATGTTCGAGAGCCATCCGCACGATGTGACAATCACAGCTGAGGCTCCTAATTATTCACAAAACTAATCCAATAAGGCACCTATGCAGAAAATCATTATATTGGATTTCGGAAGTCAGACCACGCAACTCATTGGACGCCGCGTTCGCGAGTTGAACACCTTCTGCGAGATTCTTCCCTACAACAAGTATCCGGAGGATGACAGCGATGTGATAGGTGTTATCTTGAGCGGATCGCCATTGAGCGTCTATCAGGAGGATGCGTTTCATGTGGACCTGAGCCGCATTCGCGGTCGCCTGCCTATTCTGGGTATTTGCTATGGCGCGCAACTGATCAGTTATATGTATGGCGGCAAGGTGGAGAGTGCCGGAACCCGAGAATATGGACGCCAGCAGTTGCAATATATCGACTCTGCTTGTCCGCTCTTCAAGGGGTTTGATCCATTGTCCCAAGTCTGGATGTCGCACGGCGATAGCATCACTCAGTTGCCAGAAGGCGCACGCCGAGTAGCTTCGACTCAAACAGTAGAAAATGCGGCTTATTATATCCCGGAAGCACAGCCGATATTCGGTACACAATTCCACCCGGAGGTGTTCCACACGCTGCAAGGAACGTTGTTGCTAAAGAATTTCGTGATTGATGTCTGCGGCTCGCGTCAGGAGTGGAGCGCAGAAGCGTTTGTTGAGACTACGGTACAAGAGTTGCGTCAGCAGATAGGTAATGATCGCGTCATTCTAGGACTATCCGGAGGCGTAGATTCTTCCGTAGTGGCAGTGCTGCTCCATCGTGCCATCGGCGACCAAGTGACTTGTATCTTTGTTGACCACGGTATGCTGCGCAAGAACGAGTTTACGCAGGTCATGGAGGACTACAAGGGATTGGGTCTGAACGTCATCGGTGTCGATGCCAGCGAGAAGTTCTTCAGCGA
>DBVU01000065.1:26897-27022 GCA_002308195.1 Bacteroidales bacterium UBA1256 | reverse complement strand
GTGTTCAATGCCGAGGCAAAGAAAATAACGGATGCAAAATGGCTGGCTCAAGGTACTATCTATCCGGACCGAATAGAGAGCTTCAATATAACGGGAAAAGTGATCAAGAGTCACCACAACGTGGG
>DBVU01000065.1:0-26796 GCA_002308195.1 Bacteroidales bacterium UBA1256 | reverse complement strand
CATCCGTTCCCGGGACCGGGTTTGGCAGTTCGTATCTTGGGCGATATCACGAGAGAAAAAGTACGCATCCTGCAAGAAGCAGACGCTATCTATATTGACAATCTGCGCGAAGCCGGTTTGTACGATCAGATATGGCAGGCAGGAGCTATCCTGCTAAGCGAAGTTCGGTCGGTCGGTGTGATGGGCGATGAGCGAACCTATGAGAACCCGATCGCGTTGCGCGCAGTTACTTCCAGCGACGCTATGACAGCCGACTGGGCACACATACCGTACGAAGTGCTGGCTAAGATTAGTAATGAGATTATCAACAAAGTGAAGGGAGTGAACCGAGTATGCTATGACATCTCGTCTAAACCACCCTCAACAATCGAATGGGAATAATATGAACAACGAAGTTAATCGTGCCCAGGCGGCGAAAGTAGGAGTTATTATGGGTTCGGCTAGTGATCTGCCGGTAATGCAGGCTGCTATTGATACCCTCGAGTCATTTGGAATCGAAGTTGACAAGCGTGTTATCTCTGCCCATCGTGCTGCTCATGCGCTGATGGAGTGGGCCGAATCGGCCGAGGAACGCGGATTGAGTATTATCATTGCCGGTGCGGGTGGCGCTGCCCATTTGGCAGGCGTGATAGCGGGACTAACCCAACTGCCTGTTATCGGCGTGCCTGTTCGCTCCAAGACGTTGGATGGACTGGATAGCCTTTTGTCGATGGTGCAGATGCCTAGCGGTATTCCTGTCGCTACGGTCGCTATCGATGGAGCCAAAAATGCAGCTCTGCTGGCGGTTAGCATCCTCGCTCTCCAAGACGCCAACCTGCGTCAACAGTATATCGATTTCCGTCGTCAGCAAACAGAAAAAGTTCTAGCTACTACTATCTGATATGAACTACAGGCTTTTTGTAGAGAAAAAAGAAGGATTTAGAGTTGAGGCGGACAGTCTTCGCCAAGAATTGAACGAGAATCTTCGCTTGCATATCCAACATATGCGCTATTTGGCTGTGTACGATCTCTTTGGCTTCAGCCCGGAGTTGTTGGAGAAAGCCAGATACAGTGTCTTTGGCGAGATCGTGACCGACAGCGTGATGGACTCTCTCGATTTGGAAGGAAAGAAATACCTAGCGGTAGAGTTTATTCCCGGACAATTCGACCAACGCGCTGCATCGGCTATCGATTGTGTGCATCTGATTGATCCGAATGCAGATATCGATATTCGTTCTAGCCGATTGCTCATTTTCGATGACAAGTTGACTGAGGATGAGTTGGCTCGTATTCGCCACTACTATATCAATGCCGTTGAGGCGCGCGAGAAAGATCTGAGTATTCTCGACAGCCACCTCACAGCAGAAGTCAAGCCATTGGCTTCGCTAGCCGGATTCACGGCCATGCCACGCGACCAATATGCTGCTTTTTGCAAGCAATGGGGATTGGCCATGAACGCCGATGATCTGGAGTGCGTAGTCCGTTATTTTCTCAATGAGAAGCGTGATCCGACTGAGACCGAACTGCGTATCTTGGATACCTATTGGTCCGACCACTGCCGTCACACCACGTTCACTACTATTCTAACGGATATAGAGGTAGAGGACTCGTTCATCAAAACCGACATAGAGGACCAACTGCAGAATTTCCACCATATCCGCATGGAACTCGGTCGCGAGGAAAAACCATTGTGTTTGATGGAGTTGGCTACTATCGGTGCTCGCTACCTAAAGAAAAAAGGACTGCTCGATGATTTGGAAGTAAGCGAAGAGAACAATGCATGCTCCATCTTCATTGATGTAGATGTGGACGGCCGTGTGGAAAAATGGTTGCTGCAATTCAAGAACGAGACGCATAATCACCCGACAGAGATTGAGCCGTTCGGCGGCGCCAGTACTTGTTTGGGTGGTGCCATTCGTGACCCGCTGTCCGGCCGTGCCTATGTTTATCAGGCCATGCGCGTGACCGGAGCCGGTGATATTTACGCGCCGGTTAACGAGACATTAGCGGGGAAATTACCTCAACAAATCATTTCGCGTAAGGCGGCAGCCGGTTACTCCAGTTATGGCAACCAGATAGGTCTGGCAACGACGCACGTGCGTGAGATTTACCATCCTTCGTATGTGGCCAAACGATTGGAGGTGGGTGCCGTGGTAGGCGCAGTCAAAGCAGACGCTGTGCGTCGCGAGAGTCCTGCACCGGGCGATGTCATTCTCCTCTTAGGCGGACGCACCGGACGCGATGGCATAGGCGGCGCAACAGGTTCGAGCAAAGAACATACAGAGGCCTCGTTGGAATCCTGTGGAAGCGAAGTACAGAAAGGTAATGCACCTGAGGAAAGAAAGATCCAACGCTTGTTCCGTCGCAAAGAGGTAACGCGGCTGATTAAGAAATCCAACGATTTTGGTGCAGGAGGTGTGAGTGTGGCCATAGGCGAATTGGCAGATGGCTTGGATATCTATTTGGACCGCGTACCGACCAAATATTCTGGTTTGAACCCGACTGAATTGGCCATCTCGGAATCGCAAGAACGAATGGCAGTAGTAGTGGAGAAAAAAGATCAAGCTGCTTTTGAACACTATTGCCATCTGGATAATATTGAGGTCACTCATGTAGCAGACGTGACCGATACCGGTCGCATGCGTCAATTCTACAAAGACCGGTTAATTGCCGACCTGAGTCGCGCATTCATTGATTCTGCCGGTGCCAAGCATTATGCTGCGGCTACTATCCTGCCGGTGGAGGAACGCAATCCGTTCCGTCAGGCTATTCCCGGCAATTCTCTCTCTGAGCGCATGAGCCACGTGATGTCCTCAGCCAATGTAACCAGCCAGAAAGGACTCATTGAGGAATTTGACGCGACTATCGGTCGTTCTACGGTACTGATGCCTTTCGGAGGACGCACCCAACGCAGCGAGACACAAGTCAGTGTCCAGCTGCTGCCGACAGACGGACTCACCAACACGGCTTCGATCATGGCCTTTGGATACAATCCGTTCATTGCAGAGTGGAGCCCGTATCACGGGGCCGCTTATGCCGTAGTGGAAGCGTGCAGCAAGGTTGTCGCAGCCGGTGCTGACTACAGCCATATGCGATTCAGCTATCAGGAGTATTTCGAGCGCATGACCGATGATCGTCACAGTTGGGGCAAACCGCTCAGCGCATTGCTCGGGGCTCTGAAGATGCAAGTGGCATTGGGCTTGCCCTCTATCGGTGGCAAAGACTCGATGTCCGGTACATTCGAGCATATCTCTGTTCCCCCAACGCTCATCGCCTTCGGTATAACGACAGTACCTGCAGACAAAGTGATCAGTACCGATCTCAAGAAAGAAGGCAACCGCCTGTACCTCCTCCGGCACAATCCTTTGCCTAACTATATGCCGAATACGGACCAATTGAAACAATTGTGGGCTGAGACCACCAAGGCTATTCAGTCGGGCCGGATTGTTTCGGCTTATGCCTTGGGCTTTGGCGGAGTATGCGAGGCACTGGCCAAGATGTCGTTCGGCAATGAAAAGGGCGCAGATATTCGCGTGGAAGAGAATTTGCTCTATGATTATCAGTATGGCAGCATTCTGGTGGAAGCCACACAACAACTCAATATCAAAGATGCCATTTTCCTGGGCCGGGTAACCGATGGCGCTGACCTTGTTATCAACGGCGAATCGGTTAGCCGAGAGACGCTCTACGAAGCATGCACAAGTCCGTTCAACAAAGTATATCCGGCAACTAAGATGGCTCAGCACCAAGAGCTATTGCCAAATGGTGTCGAGATCAAACCCTGCGCACAAGAACCTATCGCTCATCAGGATTTGAAAGGAAAGGCACCGGTTGTTTATCTTCCTGTTTTCCCGGGCACCAACTGTGATTACGATAGTGCTAAGGCATGGCGCAAAGCGGGAGCAGAAGTCGAGGTGACTATATTCCGCAATTTGACAGACCAAGATGTGATTAGTTCTATCAATGAGATGGTGGAACATATCAATCGTGCTCAGATACTGATGCTGTCTGGCGGTTTCTCGCTTGGTGACGAACCGGACGGATCAGCCAAATTCATTGTATCGGTTATCAATCAAAACAAGGTAAGTCAGGCTATACAAGGTCTGCTCGACCGCAGCGGACTGATCATGGGCATCTGCAATGGTTTCCAGGCACTGGTTAAGTCCGGCCTGTTGCCTTATGGCCGGTTGGGTCAAGTGACTCCGGCCAGTCCGACCTTATTCCGCAACGATATCAATCGTCACGTTTCGCAGATGGTAACTACTACAATCACCTCTACTAAGGGTCCGTGGTTAAAAGGTATGGCAATCGGAGATCTGCACAGTATAGCAGTGAGTCACGGCGAAGGTAAATTCGTGGTTAGCGAAGAATTAGCTCGCCAGTTGTTTGCAAATGGTCAGGTCGCCTTCCGCTATGCCGATCCACTTACGGGAAAAGCAACTATGGAATCCCCGTACAACCCCAATGGTTCGTGTTATGCCATTGAGGGAATTGTCTCTCCTAATGGACAGATATTAGGAAAGATGGGCCACTCAGAACGTTGGGAAGAGGGAGTCTTTACCAATATCGCGGGCAATAAGAATCAACCGCTATTCGAAAATGCGGTCAACTATTTTAAGAATTAACAACCTAAGTAAGCAATACAACTCATGGCTCAACATTACGAAGCAGCCGGCGTGAATCTCGAAGCCGGATATGAAGTAGTTAGCAGAATCAAATCGCATGTCCGTTCTACCCAACGGTTAGGATCAATGGGATCTATCGGTTCGTTCGGAGGAATGTTCGACCTGTCCTCTTTGGGTGTCAAAGAACCCATCTTGGTAAGCGGAACCGATGGCGTTGGTACCAAACTGAAGATAGCTTTCGCAATGGACAAGCACGATACCATTGGTATTGATGCCGTAGCCATGTGTGTGAATGATGTATTGGCACAAGGTGCAGAGCCACTGATATTCCTTGATTATATAGCTACAGGCCATAATATTCCTGCTCAGATTGAGGCAATCGTGAGCGGCGTAGCAGAAGGTTGCCGCCAAGCCGGTTGTGCGCTGGTAGGAGGAGAAACAGCCGAGATGCCGGGTATGTACGAGAACGGCGAATACGATATAGCAGGCTATACTACCGGCGTAGTGGAGAAATCGAAACTGATTGATGGAACCAAAGTCAAGGTGGGCGATGTGCTGATCGGTATCAGTTCTTCCGGTGTTCACTCCAACGGATACTCATTGGTACGTAAGATCATTGGCGATGCCAAACTGGATCTGCATACTGTTTATCCCGAATTGGATGCCCATAAGACGCTTGGCGAGGTGTTGCTTACTCCGACTAAGATATATGTCAAGCAGGTGCTCAATGTGATTCGCCAATTGGATGTGCATGGTGTTGCGCATATCACCGGTGGCGGCTTCGATGAGAATATCCCGCGTATCTTCCAACCGGGGCAAGGATTCTTTATCCAAGAAGGCAGTTGGGAGATCCTTCCTATCTTCCGATTCCTGGAAGCCAAAGGACAAGTGCCGCATCGCGAGATGTTTAATATCTTCAACATGGGTATCGGAATGGTCCTGGCTCTAGATGCCAAAGAGGCAGATGAGGCGATTCGTATCCTCAATCAATCGGGCGAAACGGCGCAAATCATAGGTCACGTACAGGCAGGTGACAATCAAATCGTAAGTAAATAAAATAGAGATAGGTAGCATGGTACAAAAAAGAGCATTAGTCAGTGTGAGCGACAAAACCGGTTTGGTTGAGTTTGTCAAAGGATTGCAAGCTGCCAACTGGCAGATTATCGCCACAGGAGGTACACAAAAACTTTTGGAAGAGAGTGGTGTAACCACTATCGGAATTAGTGAGGTGACGGGTTTCCCGGAGATCTGTGACGGTCGCGTCAAGACACTTCATCCTAAGGTACACGGCGCATTGCTGGCACGTCGCGACGAACCCTCGCATATGGAGGCTTTGCAGCAGAATGGCATAGGTTTGATTGATCTTGTATGTGTCAACCTCTATCCGTTCCGTCAGACAATTGCCAAAGAAGGAACGACTATGGCTGAGGCTATTGAGAAAATCGATATAGGTGGCCCGTCCATGTTGCGTTCGGCTGCTAAGAACTGGAATGACGTGACCGTTGTATGCGATCCTGCTGATTATGAACGAGTCCTCAACGAGATCAAGGCAGAAGGCAACACGAAGAAAGAGACACGTCTGCAATTGAGTGCCAAGGCTTACACCCATACTGCAGAATACGACATGTGCATTGCCTCCTATATGCGTCATGCTGCAGGTCTCAACGAGAAACTCTTCCTCGAGTACGACCTAAAGCAAGGTCTTCGCTATGGAGAGAATCCGCATCAGGATGCTAAGTTCTATGCCTCAATGGAGCCTGTTCCTTATTCGCTCGCATCGGCTCGCCAGTTGCATGGCAAGGAGTTGTCTTACAATAATATTCAGGATGCCAATGCTGCACTCAATATCGTACGCGAGTTCGGTCAGACCCCGTTCTGCGTAGGACTCAAGCACATGAACCCGTGCGGAGCCGCTATTGGTAAAGATGGTGCAGAAGCATGGACCAAGGCCTACGAAGCAGACAAAGTTTCTATCTTTGGCGGTATCGTAGCCACCAACTGCGTAGTGACCAAAGAGATGGCCGAACTGATGCATCCTATCTTCCTGGAGATTATTATGGCGCCTCAGTTTACGCAAGAGGCACTGGTTATACTGACAACCAAGAAAAATCTTCGTCTGTTGGAAGTAGACATGTCTTCGGCTTCTGCTCAACAGATGCAATATGTATCGGTCAATGGAGGTCTGCTGGCTCAGCAACTCGATATGGAGACGATTACTCTAAAGGCCGACATGTGTGTTACTTCGACTAAACCGACCGATGAACAGATGACGGATATGCAGTTCGCATGGCGCATCGTTAAACATGTCAAGTCCAACGCTATTGTGGTCGTTAAGAACGGTCGTACGTATGGTGTGGGAGCCGGTCAGATGAATCGTGTGGGTTCTGCTGCTATCGCATTGAAGCAGGCCCAAGACTCGCTCGCAGAACAAGGCATCGATATCAAGAAAGCCGGTTTGGTAATGGCTTCGGACGGTTTCTTCCCATTTGGCGACAGCGTTGAGAGTGCTGCGGAATATGGAATAACCGCTATTGTTCAACCGGGTGGAAGTGTGCGCGATGCAGAGAGTATCGATGCTGCTAATGCCCATCAAATAGCAATGCTCTTTACCGGCATGCGTCATTTTAAACACTAATGAAAAAGGTTTTAGTCATAGGATCCGGCGGTCGTGAGCACGCCATTGTGTATCAGCTGAGTCGCAGCTCGCAAGTGGAGCAAATCTATTGTGCTCCGGGCAATGCGGGTATCGCTCAATTGGCTGAGTGTGTCGCCATAGCCGATACAGATGTAGAGCAGTTGCTTTCGTTCGCACGTGAGAAGCAGATCGATTTGTGTGTGGTAGGCCCGGAGGCCGCTTTGGCTGCCGGAGTGGTCGATGCGTTCCGCGCTGCGGGGATTCCGGTGTTTGGCCATACCAAAGCTACTACGCAGATAGAGTCAAGCAAGGAGTTCGCTAAAGAACTGATGGCTCGCTATGATGTGCCTACGGCAGCCNNAGCCTATCGTAGTTTCTCTGATTATGATGAGGCTATTCGATATGTTCGTTCCCGCAATACTTACCCCACGGTGATCAAATATGATGGACTCGCGGCGGGCAAAGGGGTGGTGATTCCGCAAAACGAACAAGAGGCGCAGCTGGCTCTCAGCGATATGCTGGTAGGCGAAGCTTTTGGTAAAGGCAAAGTGGTTATCGAGGATTTCTTAGAGGGGCCAGAATTTTCTTTCATGGCTTTCGTTGATCATCATCGTGTCTATCCGATGCCTCTCAGTCAGGACCACAAGCGCGTCTTCGATGGAGACAAAGGACCCAATACCGGGGGAATGGGAGCCTATACTCCGCTGCCTTTTATTACTGCCGAGGAAGAGAAATGGGCACGGGAACATATCCTTCAACGCGTCGCGGACGCGATGGTTCAAGAGGGCAAACCCTTGACAGGTGTTCTCTACGGAGGCTTGATGAAAACCGCAGACGGCATTCGCGTGATCGAATTCAATGCCCGTTTCGGAGACCCGGAGACAGAAGTCGTGTTGCCTCTCTTGGAGAGCGATGCCTATACGGTCTTCCATGCTATTGCTATGGGCGAACCATTGGACAATATCCAGTGGCGTAAGCAAGCTACGGTGGGCGTTGTGATGGCTTCTTGTGGGTACCCCGGCGCTTATACCAAGGGCGCTGAGATTATTGGCCTGGAGAATTTCGGCGGACTGGTGCTGCATATGGGCACATTGCTTAAGGAAGGTCATCTACTGACCAATGGAGGACGTGTACTTATGTGTGTCGCTTACGGAGATGATATCCGCCAAGCGCAGCAGAAAGTATATGCTGAGATTAAGAAAATACACTGTACAAACTTGTTCTACCGGAAAGATATCGCACATTGGGCTTTATGATAATAGACGGCAAGCAAATAGCAAAAGAGTTGAAAGAACAGATGCGCGAGCAAGTGGCCGCGTTGACTGAACAGTATGGCCGTAAACCTTGTTTGGATGTAATCATTGTCGGTGAGAATCCGGCTAGTATGTCCTATGTTAGAAGCAAGATTAAGGCTACTGAATATTGCGGTTTTGATGGTGAGTTAATCCAGTTGCCCGAAACGACGAGTCAGGCCGAACTACTTCGCATTATCCGCGAGCGCAACGAAAATAACAATGTAGATGGCATCTTGGTGCAGTTGCCTCTCCCTAAGCACATCGATGAGCAATGTGTGATAAACGCTATTGCACCGGAGAAAGACGTGGACGGATTCCATCCTACTAACGTGGCTAAACTCTGGCTCAATCAGCACACAATTGTGCCTTGCACGCCTATGGGTATTGTGGCATTGCTTGAGCAAAGCGGAACTCCTTTAGAGGGGCGTCATGCAGTAGTAGTAGGTCGTAGTAACATAGTGGGCAAACCGATTGCAAAACTGCTGTTGGATAAGCATTGCACAGTCACTATCGCGCATAGTCGTACCGCCAATCTGGCCGCTGTTTGCCGCGAAGCAGATATCCTAATTGTGGCAGTCGGTCGCCCACAAATGATAACCGGTGATATGGTCAAACCGGGCGCAACGGTAATTGACGTGGGTATTAATCGTACCGCTGACGGCCGTTTGGTAGGAGATGTCGATTTCGACTCAGTAGCACCTGTGGCTGGAGCCATTACTCCGGTGCCTGGTGGTGTAGGACCAATGACCATCACAATGCTGATGCACAATACAATAGAATGTTATAAACAACGAATCAACAAATAAAACTTACGATCATGAATTTTGGAACTCCTCTAACTCAAGTCGCCACTCGTGCACTGCTACTCGGTAGCGGTGAACTCGGTAAAGAAGTAACCATTGAACTTCAGCGTTATGGTGTAGAAGTAATTGCTTGTGACCGTTATGAGAATGCGCCTGCTATGCAGGTTGCACATCGCTCGCATGTATTCAACATGCTAGACGGTAAACGTTTGCGTGAGATTGTTGAACAAGAGAAACCTTCGCTTATCATCCCGGAGGTGGAGGCTATCGCCACTCCAACTTTGGTTGAATTGGAGAAAGAAGGCTATCGCGTGATTCCGACAGCAAAGGCGGCTTTCCTCACTATGAATCGCGAGGCTATTCGTCGTTTGGCATCTGAGGAGTTGCATCTGCCGACTGCTCCGTACAAATTTGCAGACAATCACGACGAGTTCATTGCCGCTGTCAAGGAGATTGGTGTTCCGTGCGTAGTCAAGCCGATTATGTCTTCTTCTGGTCACGGCCAATCCACGGTTCATTCCGAAGCTGAGGTCGAGACTGCATGGGCAATATCGCAAGAAGGCGGTCGTGCCGGTGCCGGTCGTGTTATCGTAGAAGGATTTATTCATTTTGATTATGAGATCACTCTTCTGACCGTGCGTCACATCGGCGGCACGACATTCCTGAACCCCATCGGTCACCATCAGGTGGACGGCGATTACCGCGAGTCCTGGCAACCGCAAGCAATGACAGACGAGGCCCTGGAGGCTGCTAAAAAGATTGCCAAAACGATTACCGATGCATTGGGCGGATATGGTATCTTTGGCGTTGAAATGTTTGTTCAGGGTGACAAGGTTATCTTCTCCGAGGTTAGCCCGCGTCCGCACGACACCGGTATGGTTACGATGATTAGCCAGGATCTAAGCGAATTTGCATTGCACGCACGTGCCGTATTGGGCTTGCCGATTCCAGAGATTCGTTTCTTCCAACCGTCAGCTAGCAAGGCTATCGTCATCGAGGGCGAAGGTATGGAGGTTACTTTCGATGGTTTGGACAAAGCGTTGGCTATTCCGGGTGTACAACTTCGCTTATTCGGAAAACCGGCCGTTCACGGTCATCGTCGCTACGGTGTAGTACTGGCTACCGATGAGTCGGTAGAGAAGGCATTGGAGAAAGCAGAACGCGCATACAAATGCATTTCCTATAAGGTATAATAATCATGATAGATCGTTATTCGCGCGCTGCTATGCGCAACATATGGACCGAGCAAAACAAGTTCCAAGCCTATCTGGAGGTAGAGATTCTCGCAGCGCAGGCTTGGTCGGAACTGGGAGTGGTACCTAAAGAGGATGTAGAGAAACTGCGTGCCAAAGCCACCTTTAATGTAGATCGCATCCACGAGATAGAGGAGGTTACTCGCCATGATGTGGTGGCTTTCACCCGCACAGTGAGCGAATCGCTTGGCGAGGAGCGCAAGTGGGTTCATTACGGTCTCACTTCGACCGATGTGGTGGATACGGCCAATGGCTATCTGCTCAAGCAAGCAAATGCCATCTTGCGCGACGATCTGCAGCAGTTCTTGGCTGTGCTGAAGAAGCGCGCTAACGAATTCAAATATACACCGGTAATCGGCCGTACCCATGGTATGCACGCAGATGTAACTTCGTTTGGTCTCAAATGGGCCTTGTGGTATTCAACTCTGCAGCGCAATATAGAGCGCTTTGAGATGGCCGCCAGAGGCGTGGAAGCCGGCAAACTGTCAGGCGCGGTAGGCAACTATGCCAACATTCCGCCGTTCATCCAAAGTTACGTGTGTGAGCACCTTGGTATTGAGTCGGCAAAGATTGCTACACAAGTACTAGGCCGCGACCGCCACGCGTTCTACTTGTCTACTCTGGCTGTCATTGCTGGTTCGTTGGAGCAAATCGCTCTTGAAATTCGCAATATGCAACGCCAAGAGGTCAGAGAAGTAGAAGAGGCTTTCCGCAAAGGACAAAAAGGCTCGTCTGCTATGCCACACAAACGTAATCCCATCTCGTCGGAGAATATCTGCGGTTGTGCACGCGTGATGCGCGGTTATATGTGCACAGCTTCGGAGAATATAGCTCTCTGGCATGAGCGCGATATATCTCACTCCTCTACCGAGCGTATCGTGCTTCCCGATGCAACTATGCTCCTCGACTATATGTTGGCGCGCATGCAGGGTATATTGGAGAATTTAGTCGTTTATCCCGACCATATGCTAGACAATATACGACTCACCCGCGGAGCCATTTTTGCGCAGCGCGTGATGAATACGTTGATAGGCAAAGGACTGGTTCGCGAACAGGCGTACGATTTGGTTCAACCGGTAGCAATGCGAACGCTCATGGAGGGCGGCCAGATGCAAGAACTGCTCAAACAAACTCCCGAGGTGACCAAACTGCTATCAGATCAAGAGATCGACCAGTGCTTCACTTTGGAGTACTATATGAAAAATGTAGATTATATATACAACCAATTAGGCTTATGAAAGCAGATATTCTTTTAGGACTTCAATGGGGCGACGAGGGCAAAGGCAAGATGGTCGATGTCCTGACCCCGAAATATGACGTAGTGGCGCGTTTTCAGGGAGGTCCGAATGCCGGACACACTCTGGAGTTCAACGGACAGAAATATGTACTCCGCAGCATACCTTCAGGTATCTTCCAGGGAGACAAACTCAACTTGATCGGCAATGGCGTAGTACTAGACCCAATCTTGTTCCAGAAAGAAGCAGAGGAACTGGCTCTGTCGGGACATAACCTCAAAGAACGACTGCTTATTTCTAAGAAGGCCCATCTGATTCTGCCAACCCATCGTCTGTTGGATCAAGCTAACGAAGCAGCCAAAGGCAAGGCTAAGATAGGCACGACAGGAAAGGGAATAGGGCCTACATATACCGACAAGGTGAGTCGCAACGGCTTGCGCGTAGGAGATATACTCGATGGTCTGACAGAAAAATATGCTCAGGCACGCAATCGTCATATAGAGATGATCGATTCGCTCAATGCGTCTGCCGTAGCCAAAGGAGGTAACCCTGTTTCGTTGGAGGGATTGGAAGCGTTGGAAAAAGAGTGGATGCAGAGTGTCGATTATTTGCGCCAGTTCCGCTTCGTCGATAGCGAGCATTTTGTCAACAAATGTCTGAATGACAATAAGTCTATCCTCTGCGAAGGTGCGCAAGGATCGCTACTGGATATCGATTTCGGTTCGTATCCGTTCGTCACTTCCAGCAATACGGTATGTGCGGGAGCCTGCACCGGTCTGGGATTGGCGCCAAGCCGTATAGGCGAGGTATACGGTATCTTCAAAGCCTATTGTACTCGCGTCGGATCAGGGCCGTTCCCGACAGAATTATTTGACGAGACAGGTGCCAAGATCCGCGCCATCGGCCATGAATACGGCGCGGTGACCGGTCGTGAGCGCCGCTGCGGATGGATCGATCTGGTGGCTCTGCGGTACACGATCATGCTCAACGGCGTGACCCAACTGCTAATGATGAAATCCGATGTGTTGGATACATTCCCTGTAATCAAGGCCTGTACGGCATACCGTGTGAATGGAGAACTGACACGCGACTTTCCGTTCTCGATCGATGAGAAGGTCGAGCCGGTCTATGAAGAGTTTCCCGGCTGGCAGACCGACCTTACGCATTGCACGAAAGAGGAGGAACTGCCGGAAGCATTTATTAACTATGTCAATTTCTTGGAGCGCGAACTGCAAACGCCCATCCGAATTATCTCGGTAGGCCCCGATCGCGAAGCTACTATATGGAGATGAAAAAAGCAATTTTGAGACTTAGCAACGGCGTGACGTTCGAGGGCTACAGCTTTGGCGCCGATGTGCCCGTGAGCGGTGAGGTGGTCTTCAATACCGCGATGATGGGTTATCCGGAGTCTCTGACCGACCCCAGTTACGCCGGCCAATTGATGACGCTGACTTATCCGCTGGTAGGCAACTACGGCGTGCCGGAGTTTTCCTTTGAACCAAACGGCCTGGCGACGTACATGGAGTCCGACCGCATCTATGCACGGGCAATCATCTGCAGCGAGTACAGCGGTGAGTTCAGTCACTGGAACGGCAAAGAGACCCTTTCCGAATGGCTCATCCGCGAGGGTGTACCCGGTATCACGGGGATCGATACCCGGGCGCTGACGATGCTGTTGCGCGAGAACGGCGTGATGCTCGGCTCGATCGAGATAGAGGGCTGTGCGCCCGCTCCCGAAGCCCAGTACGAAGACATCAATTTTGTGGATCAGGTATCGTGCAAAGAGGTCATCCGTTACAACGAAGGGGGAGGAAAAAAGAAAGTGATTCTCGTCGATTGCGGGGTGAAACACAATATCATTCGCTGCCTAATCAACCGCAACGTGGAGGTGATTCGCGTACCTTGGGATTATGACTTCAATTCGATCGAGGCAGATGGCCTATTCTTGTCCAATGGCCCGGGCAACCCGGATACGTGCCAGGTTCTCGTAAATCATATTAAGACTTATATGCAGAAGCACAAACCTATTGCGGGTATCTGCATGGGAAATCAGTTGCTAGGCAAGGCAGCCGGAGCGACCATTTACAAGCTCCCATATGGCCACCGTTCGCACAACCAACCGGTGCGGCAAGTAGGGACCGATCGGTGCTTCATCACCTCGCAGAACCACGGATATGCAGTGGACGCTTCTACATTGTCTAAGGAGTGGGAACCGCTTTTCGTGAATATGAATGATGGGTCCAACGAGGGAATTCGTCATAAGTCAGAACCGTGGTTCTCGGCACAATTCCACCCCGAGGCTTGCTCCGGCCCAATTGATACGGAATTCCTATTCGATGATTTCGTCAAACTACTCTAATAGTACAGAATCTATCTTATAGACATGAAAATAGAAAATATTCACAAAGTATTAGTTCTCGGCTCTGGTGCTCTCAAAATCGGAGAGGCCGGCGAATTCGATTATTCGGGTTCACAAGCACTCAAAGCGCTGCGCGAAGAGGGTGTAGAGACCGTATTAATCAATCCGAATATAGCCACGGTGCAGACTTCCGAAGGAGTGGCCGACCATATCTATTTCTTACCGGTCACGCCATATTTTGTAGAGCGGTTGATTGAGAAAGAGCGGCCGGATGGTATTCTGCTTTCGTTCGGAGGCCAGACTGCTCTTAACTGTGGCGTCGCCCTTTATCGCTCGGGGGTGTTGGAGAAATATCATGTACAAGTTCTGGGTACACCGGTCGAGACAATTATCAATACCGAGGACCGCGAACTCTTTGTCCGCCAGTTGGACCAAATAGACGTCAAAACTATCAAATCCGAGGCATGTGAGACCATAGAAGATGCACGTCGAGCAGCTGACGAACTGGGCTATCCGGTTATCATTCGCGCAGCTTATGCCTTAGGCGGACTCGGCTCTGGCTTCTGTGATAATGAGCTAGAACTGAATGCTATGGTGGAGAAAGCGTTCTCGTTCTCCCCACAAGTGTTGGTAGAGAAATCGTTGAAGGGTTGGAAAGAGATAGAATACGAAGTGGTGCGTGATCGCTACGACAATTGTATTACGGTCTGCAACATGGAGAACTTTGATCCGTTGGGTATTCATACAGGTGAATCTATCGTCATTGCGCCGTCTCAGACGCTTACCAACGCAGAATACCATAAGCTACGTGCCCTTTCTATTCGTATCATACGTCATCTCGGTATAGTGGGAGAATGTAATGTTCAGTATGCGTTCGATCCGGAGTCTGAAGACTATCGTGTCATTGAGGTAAATGCCCGTTTGAGCCGTTCTTCGGCTTTAGCTTCTAAAGCAACGGGCTACCCACTGGCTTTTGTGGCAGGCAAACTCGGTCTGGGATATGGCCTGTTTGAATTGAAAAACTCTGTTACCAAATCCACATCTGCGTTCTTCGAGCCTGCACTCGATTATGTAGTATGTAAGATTCCTCGTTGGGATTTGGGAAAATTCCGCGGTGTCAACCGAGAACTAGGTAGCTCTATGAAATCGGTAGGCGAGGTAATGGCCATTGGTCGTACGTTCGAAGACGTTATCCAAAAGGGCCTACGTATGATTGGGCAAGGTATGCATGGCTTTACCGAGAACAAGGAATTGCATGTAGATGATTTGGACGCAGCTCTCAAAGCTCCGACAGACAAACGCATCTTTGCTATTGCACAGGCCATGTACGAAGGATATAGTGTGGAACGCATACACGAGTTGACCAAGATTGACAACTGGTTCCTCCAACGCTTGGAACATATCATCAAAATAGATACTCAACTAAAGAAATTGGGTGATCTGAACAAATTGGATCATGATTTGCTGCTACGTGCTAAGCAACTGGGCTTCTCTGATTTCCAGATTGCACGTGCAGTGGGCCTAGGCAAAACAATGACGATGGATCAGGCCGTACTCAAGATGCGTGCATATCGTAAGCAGATGGGGGTCTTGCCGGTCGTTAAGCAGATTGATACATTAGCAGGCGAGTTCCCTGCACAAACCAATTACCTATATCTGACGTATAGCGGAACCAGTAATGATTTGCACTACACCGATGACCGGAAATCGATTGTGGTACTTGGGTCCGGAGCCTACCGTATCGGTTCGTCGGTAGAATTTGATTGGTGTGGTGTACAAGCACTGAATACTATCCGCAATAATGGATTCCGCTCGGTGATGATCAATTACAATCCCGAGACAGTATCTACCGATTACGATATCTGCGATCGTCTCTATTTTGACGAACTCACTTTTGAGCGTGTCATGGATATCGTCGAACTGGAGAATCCGCATGGAGTAATTGTTTCTACAGGTGGCCAAATACCTAACAACCTAGCCATGAAACTCGATGCGCAACAAGTGCCTATCTTAGGTACTACGGCGAAATCGATTGACAATGCTGAAGATCGCGATAAGTTCTCCGCCATGCTAGATCGCATTGGTGTAGATCAACCGGAATGGAGTGCACTCACTTCGATGGACGATGTGGAGAAATTTGTTAATCGCGTCGGCTATCCGGTTCTGGTACGTCCCTCTTATGTTCTCTCGGGAGCTGCGATGAACGTATGTTCTAACGAAGAACAATTACACAAGTTTTTGGAACTAGCTGCTAATGTATCCAAAGAGCACCCGGTGGTCATCTCCAAATTTATGACCAATACCAAAGAGGTGGAGATGGATGCCGTGGCACGTGATGGCGAGATCATTGCATACGCAATCTCAGAGCATGTCGAGTTTGCCGGTGTTCACTCGGGAGACGCAACGATTATGTTCCCTGCGCAGAAACTCTATATCGAGACAGTAAGGAGGATTAAACGTATATCGGGGCAGATCGCACGCGAACTGAATATTTCCGGTCCATTCAATATCCAGTACTTGGCGCGTGAGAACGAGATCAAGGTGATTGAGTGTAATCTTCGCGCATCGCGTTCTTTCCCGTTCGTAAGCAAGGTGCTTAAGATAAACTTAATAGACATTGCTACTCGTATTATGCTTGGCCTTCCTGTGGAACGTCCGCATAAGTCGCTCTTCGATTTTGACTATGTAGGAGTCAAAGCATCGCAGTTCTCCTTCAATCGTCTCCAAAATGCAGATCCTATACTGGGTGTCGATATGGCTTCGACTGGCGAGGTGGGTTGTCTTGGTCAAGATGCCAATGCGGCACTACTCAAAGCGATGCTCTCGGTAGGCATGCGTATCCCTAAGAAGAATATCCTCTTCGCTATTGGTGGTCCAAAACAAAGGGCGCATATGCTAGATACGATCAAGCGTTTGGTAGAACGCGGCTATACCATCTATGCTACAGGCGGTACAAGCGAGTATCTGAATAGTCTAAGTGTTCCGAATATACGTGTCTATAAGAACGAGCATCTGGATGAGTTTGGTCAACTCAAACAACCTATAGTGTCCGACTTGATGCATAAGAAGGAGATAGATCTGTTTGTCGGAATTCCGGTAGATACTTTGGCTGATTCTGTACACGATAGTTATTATCGCATGCGACGTACTGCCGTAGATCTCAATATCCCGCTGATTACCAATGCCCGATTGGCAGAGGCCTTTATCAATGCTTTCTTGGATGTGCCTCTAGATGCATTATCTATCCAAGAATGGAGTGAATATAAATAATAGTATTTGTCTATAATTTATTTAAGGTATGAATGCTTTAACAAAAACTAACTTTTCTTTTCCCGGTCAGACGAGTGTGTACCATGGTAAGGTACGCGATGTTTATTTCATCGGAGAAGACTTGCTCTGTATGGTAGCGACCGATCGTATTTCTGCTTTTGACGTCATCCTACCTGAGGGAATCCCCTATAAGGGACAGATCCTCAACCAGATTGCGGCGAAGTTTCTAAATGCCACTCGTGACATCGTGCCTAACTGGTTACTTGCCACTCCGGATCCAATGGTTTCTGTGGGATACCGTTGCCAGGGCTATCCGGTAGAGATGATTGTGCGAGGTTATTTGTGCGGATCCGCATGGCGTGCTTATAAGTCCGGTGTACGTGAGATATGCGGAGTTAAGTTGCCAGAAGGGATGCGTGAAAATGAGAAGTTTCCTACGCCTATCATCACTCCTACTACCAAGGCGGAGATTGGAACGCACGACGAGGATATTTCGCGTGAAGAGATTATTTCGCGCGGATTAGTACCGGAGAAGGAATACAAACAAATGGAACAGTATGCGTTGGCTCTCTTTGCTCGTGGTCAGGAAATCGCTAGCAAGCACGGCTTGATACTGGTAGATACCAAGTATGAGTTTGGCCAATATAAAGGAAAAGTCATGTTGATGGATGAGGTTCATACGCCTGATTCCAGTCGTTATTTCTACACGGAAGGTTATGCTGAGCGTTTCTCAGCAGGCGAACCTCAACGTCAATTATCTAAAGAATTCGTTCGTGAATGGCTGATGAGCAATGGATTCCAGGGTAAGGAAGGACAGAAGGTGCCGGAGATGACTCCTTCGATTGTTCAGGGAATAACAAATCGTTATGTGGAACTATTTGAAGGAATCACAGGCGAGACTTTTGTCAAAGAGGAAACGGAAGATCTGACATCCCGCATACAAAATAATATAACAACGTATCTCAAGACTCTATAATATGGCAGGATTTTTTGGTTCTATTTCTACCACACCTTGTATCACGGATGTCTTTTATGGAACGGACTACCATTCACATCTTGGTACGCGCCGAGCAGGTATTGCAACATATGATGAATCAACAGGCAATTTTCACCGTGTGATTCACTCTATTTCCCAGGCTTCCTTCCGGTCGAAGATGGAGGATGAGTTGCCTAAGTGCTTAGGTAAGGCCGGCATAGGAGTTATCTCTGATACGGATGCTCAACCGTTGCTTTTCAATTCCCATTTAGGTCGTTTCGCTCTTTCCACAGTAGGTAAGATTGCCAACCTGGAGGCTTTGGCCAGTGAGGCTTTGGAACACAATATGCACTTGTCGGAGTTTTCTTCGGGCAAGGTGAATCCTACTGAGTTGGTCGGACTGATGATTATTCAAAAACCGACACTCGTAGAGGGAATTCGCTATGCGCAAGAGAGAATCAAGGGTTCGCTCTCGTTGATTTTGCTTACCGACAATGGTATTGTTTGCGCACGCGATGCCTGGGGCCGCACACCTATCATCATCGGCCACAAAGAGGGATCCTATTGTGCAGTCAGTGAATCATCGTCGTTCTTGAATCTGGGTTATACATTAGAACGCAATCTGGGCCCTGGAGAGATTGTGCGTATCTACGCCGACCGAGTAGAGCAAATGGCGGAACCCTATCCGGATCATATGCAGATTTGTTCGTTCTTGTGGGTTTATTATGGTTTCCCAACTTCCAATTATGAGGGCCGCAATGTGGAAGATGTCCGCAATTATATTGGCTATGCTATGGGGAAAGAGGACAGTACGCCTGTTGATTGCTGTTGTGGTGTGCCCGATTCGGGTATTGGTATGGCTATCGGCTATGCAGAGGGACATAATGTGCCATATCGCCGCGCCATCTCCAAATATACGCCTACATGGCCACGTTCGTTCATGCCTGCCAATCAAAATATGCGCAATTTGGTGGCCAAGATGAAACTGATTCAGAATAATGCCATCCTGCGCGAACGCCGCGTTCTGTTGTGTGATGATTCCATTGTACGTGGAACTCAGTTGCATGACAATACTCGTTGCTTACTGGAAGGTGGTGCCAAAGAAATTCATATGCGCGTGGCTTGTCCGCCATTGTTGTATGGTTGTCCGTTTATCAACTTCTCTGAATCCAAATCGATAATGGAACTGATATCCCGTCGCGTCATAGCGGAGTTGGAGGGAGAAAAAGCAGCCATGGATGACGAACGCGTACGTGCATATTCGGTTACTGATTCGCCTGAGTACAATAAGATGGTTGATACTATCGCAGTCAAGTTTGGGCTGAACTCGCTGCGCTTCACGAAACTAGAAACATTAATCCGTGCTATCGGGCTGCCGCGGAAATTTATATGCACTCATTGTTTTGATTGCAGTTCGGCATATACTCTAAAATAAGTAAATATGAAACAACTCACCATATTACGGCAATCTATATTTGCCGGTATAATGATAAGTATTGGAGGTTGGGCTTTTCTAGTCAAACCGGCAATCGGTATGTTCCTGTTCTCAGTCGGCTTGATTGGAGTAATCAAGTACGCCGCTAAGTTATACACAGGCACGGCCGGTTTCCTGAAGGAGTGGGGCGATCTGCCTACGTTGTTGCTGATTTTGGTAGGTAACATTATTGGATGCGCATTGATTGCCGCGATTTCTCTCTGCTCTCCACTTCCCTTGTCCGAAGCTGCAGCAACGGTTGTAGCAGGCCGACTGGCCAATGGATGGTTCAAATGCGGAGTACTCGCTATAGGGTGCGGAATCTTAATGTCCTTCTCTGTCGAATTTGCGAGAAGAGGAGAAGGAACAGCTAGCGGCAATATATCAGATTGGTTGCCGTTGTTGTTCGCAATACCGGTGTTTATCTTCTGCGGATTCCCACACTGTATTGCTGACGCATTTTATAATCTGGTATATCTGTTCAATACGCCCGCATCTTCAGTCTCATGGGGCGCATTGTTGGCGTACTATGCCAGTATAGTAGTCGGTAATTTTGTCGGGTGCAATGTATATAGGCTAATCCCTAGAAATTCACAGCACTAATCCGTTTCATTGCTTCTTCCACCTCCGGTGTGCTGATAGCATATGATAGTCGGATACATTCAGGACAGCCGAAAGCAGATCCTGATACAACAGCCACATGGGCTTTTTCTAAGAGTTTCTCTGCCACTTCGTCTCCAGTGCCGATTGCACTAACGTCAGGGAATAGATAGAAAGCACCTTGTGGCTTGTTGAATTTCCAACCGGGTATCTCAGCCGCAAGGCGGCAAATCAGTTCTCGACGTTCGGCAAAAATATGCAGCATATCTGCTACGCACTCCTGTGAGTTGATAAGCGCGCTTTCTGCCGCTTTCTGTGCTACCATCGTGGCACAGGTCAGTTGTTGTCCTTGCAGACGAATACAACCGTTGACAAAGGCTTTGTTCTTCGTCAGTAGCCATCCCAGGCGATAACCGGTCATGGCATACGCTTTGCTGACTCCGTTGATGATAACCAGTCGCTCGGCCAATTCCGGGAAGGCACCAAAACTAACAGCCTCAACTCCATAGACTAAGCACGCATAGATTTCATCTGCAAGGATATATACATCCGGGTACTCGCGCAAGATGGCAACTATTTCTTCCAGTAGAGCCTGGCTATATACGCTTCCGGTGGGGTTGTTAGGCGAACAGAGAATAATCATTCTCGTACGGCTGGTCAACGCTGCGCGTAACTGTTTCGGAGTCATGCAATAGTTATCCTCAAACGATGTCTGAATAGGAACTACGACTCCTTCTGCCAATTTAACCATTTCGCTATAGCTTACCCAACTCGGCATCGGAATAATCACTTCGTCGCCAGGATTGATAATCGTTTGGATAGAGTTGTAAATAGCCATCTTGGCACCAATGGAGACAATTACATCCGTTGCTTCCCAATGTATTTTATTTCCTGTAGCCTTGTTCTGCTGAGCTGCGATGGCAGCTCTTAATGGCATGATTCCCGGTACGGGGCCGTAGTGAGACCAACCGCTCTCAATCGCGTCTTGAGCTGCGCGGCGAATATGTTCCGGAGTGTCCATGTCCGGTTCTCCGAGAGACATACTGATGATGTCAACACCAGATTCCTTCATCGCTTTCGCACGCGCAGCCATCGCAAGGCTTTGCGAAGCTGCAATGTTTTGTACTCGTTTAGATAATTGCATTTCTTTCATTGTAGATGTGTAGCGTATATATGTTTATTTCTTTTTCTCTGCTCTTTTAGCCTTGCGTGCTGCACGTTTGGCTTTGGTCTGTTCTGCAGTCGGCCAGTTGAAATCTTTCTTCCAGAGGAAGCTAACACCCTGCATCGTAGTGGCTTGCCGCAGCGAGTATTTGTCTACTGTATGTGTATAACCTTTTAGACGGAACTGGCCATCCTGAGTCAACAACAACTCCACGTCCAAATCGCCAAAGAACGGCTGATTGGAAATATCGTTGTAGCGATAACCCACGTTTCCGTTGATAACTAAACGATCAACAGGTTGCAATTGGAATTGCGCCTCATACTCTTGACTGGCATTGGCACCTTCTCCGTCTGTACGGATAGCCACACCCAAAGTCAACATATCGGTCAGTTTGCTCAGCCAGTTGTTGATTTGTCCGGTTACAGTACTACTCAGCAGCGAATAGGTAGAGTTGAGCGTTGCGTATTGGGCTTGACTCATATAATCCGGGGTGAAGAAACGGCCGAAGACGAGCAAGTAAATAACTTGCCTCATCAGCATTTCATCCGTGTTGATGACTTGCCTTACTTGTTGTTGTATGGTCTGATCGCTCAACGGGAACTCCAACGAGAAACTCAAGATCGGGTTATTCAGCGGACCGGTCATATGCAAGCCTGTCAGCACAGGAATATTGCTTCGCGTGGTTCCTATCTGGTCAATCTCATCACCAAAGAGATCCTTTAGATTGGCCGTCACTCTATATTGTGCCGTTACATCTAATTGTGGATTAGTGGCATCGCCAGAGAAGACAATGGTAGAACCATTGGCAACGGTAAACTCACGGCGAATCACGTTAGCTACCGTATAGCTCAAAGTACCTTGCTCCAGGTCATATGTTCCTAGCAATCGTACGTCGCCTGTCTCGGTGTCGTAGGTTAAACGTAACGCGCCACTACCTCGACCCTGAATAATATCACCGGTCCGTTCGCCCAAAACAAATTGGAACAAGAGTCTCGGATTGATCTCGATATTCAGTGTCAGCAAGCATCGCCCGGCACGCTTGTATTTGTCTTCATCGCGATCTTTGGTGTTTATCTCCAGGTCGATATTGTCCAAATCTGTTTCCACCACCTCTTCTTCGCCATCCGAAGTCTGAGTGTCAGTTTTGTGAGTGACAAAATGGATGAAATTGGATTCGTATGCGCTCGCGGTGTTGTCTATACTCAGACGGAAGCGCGATTTGCCGGTCGTTACGGCATCAGCATTAACGTGTATGTCTTCATCTGTTCCGGTTACATCTGCATGGCCATTGGCATAGACATGACCTTGGAGCATTTCTCCCTGTTTGTCCGGTAAATCAAAGACGAGTGCGTTGTGTACATCTACATGCAGATCAAGTTGGAATTGGCTGAATTGCTTGTGATAGATTCCTCCATTCACTTCCACAGGATGACCTTCCGCATCCGTCAGGTGAACGTTCGGGAAGAGGATAGATGTAGTATCCATGACGATAGTGTCATGCGCAATCGTATAGCGACAACCGGTCCATGGCAGAGTAAGCGAAGCATCTTGAGCCTCGGCGCGAAGCAGTACGTAGACGCTCTCTTTCTCGCCTCCAACGCACACGTGCCCGCTGCCATAACCGTCGAGGTCGTCAATCACTACGTTGGTCCAATGGTTGACAAATGCCAGAGGTACAGAATCGGCCATCATATCCAGTTTCCAACGACCGGAGCCATCGAAATGTGCTTCGCCGTTCAGATCCACCACTTTGCGTGTGGGACGCATTACATCGGCATGGAAGAAGAGACTGTCGTGAATATGCAAATCTACATCTGCTTCGCCGAAATAACAGTTGTTCAGACCCATTGAATCGACGTGTATCTGCGCGTCTATTTGCGGTTTGCGCATCAGACTGCTTATCTGCGCTTTTCCGGTCAACAGACCATTGAACATAATGGTCTGAACAGGTAATAAGAACGGCACTACGTACGAAGCATCGATTTTGGCCAAAGCCA
Organism: Bacteroidales bacterium UBA1256; assembly: GCA_002308195.1. The sequence goes on along the minus strand of DBVU01000065.1, from coordinate 3,130 downwards.
CAGTCAGCGAGTCACTATTACGAGGTGAGCCGATTCCGTTGGCAGAGAGATGCTGACCTCCTCCATCGAACGAGAAATGGTCGACAGCAATCGTGGTGTCTGCCGCACAGTACGTCACGCGACTCTCGCCAATCGTATAAGTGGAATCGCGTAGCAACAACGAACCTCTATGAATGTGCATGTCGATTAACGGCAAATTATTGTACCGATCGAAATGCGTGGTCAATCGAATGTCGCCTCCGTATGTTCCCGCACGCTGTGCAGCCACCAGGGCTTGCATACGTTCGCGGTTGTCCAAATCGCTCAGCGCCAATTGGAGTTGGCGAGGCGACAACTCGCGCCATCCGTCCGGTAGACGTTCGTCCAAATCTGACTCTTGGCGAAGTGTGACATGGGTTAGTAACGTGTCGCGGAAGGCCAAACACGAAAGTACCGTGTGCATCTGATGTGCTTCCGTACTCAAACTTAGAGAGAGCCCCGAACCACTGTAACTGCCTGTGTGGCGCAGTGTGTCTACTGTGGAAGCCACGATGGTTAGGTCGTGGAGCGGAGTATTCATTGCACGAACTCCAGGGGCATAGAACCGCATGTCGATTTTAGGTTCTTTGTCTGCGGGTAAGTTCATTTGAGCGCGCAGAGTAGGGTGGTCGCTGAGCGTCAGAGGCGCTTCATACAATCGTTGCAAATCGCGCAGACGATGACCATCGGCATGCAGATTGAGTTCCACATCTCCCGGGCGTTTAGACGAAGCGGGAACAGCCGATGGCAGGTAATGATGAGCCATATTCTGCAGTGCAGGCACTAAGTCCGCGTAGCGGAAGGTACCGTTTGCCTCGGCCGTTAGATAGTCGCTGCGAAGTGTGAAATACTTGTTCTTGTTGGTTCCTGCATCGACCAGCAAAGTCATCTGACGCATCAGGATCGAATCGCGAACAGTGCCAACGAAGAGCGAATCGAGTACGAGATAACCACTCATCTTGTCGATGTTGGTTCCGTCCAGATCCACCGCCATCTTGAAACGCGAACGAATGCCAGAACCTAGTACGTTGATGCCAAGAGGTTCGGTATCCACATGACGACAAACTAAGTCGCAGTTAATAGCCGGAACTTTTTCCTGTAAGTTTACTACACCATTGAAAGCCAGTTTGAGATGCTCATCATCGATGGCAAATTGTCCCTTGTAGAGTTTCGGCGCATACTGACCGTCCAGTGTCAGTTCGTCGTAGGTATAGCCTTTGTATATGAAGTCGCGCACACTCCCCTTGATGGTTCCTTCTAAGTTATCTTCTTTTCCATCTGTGCCTTTAGTCCATTCGCCTTTGAGTTTCGCATCTACGGTAGCAGAAGTCCAATCTGGCACACTCAGTAATCGTCCGAAACGGAACTTACGCGCCACCACGCGCGCGTTGTAGCGCATATTCGTATAATTGGTGTCGCACGCGAACTCACCATCCGTCGTAATCGTTCCCAAAGCCGAACGGAAAGCACCGTGTAGCGAGAATTCGTACGGACGTCCTTCGGCCAAACCGCGATAGTGCATCTCGCCTAAGCGGTGTAGATAAACAGGCAAGTGAACAGGGCGATTGTTAAGCTGCGAGAGGAAATCTTGCAGCATTGGCGCGTTGGTGTGAATGTCTTGGAAATTGGCCTGCAAGTACAGGTCTTCCATCTTCGGCAAGCCGCGCGCATACAAATCACCGACAAATATCTGCTGATGATTGTAACTAACCGCCAGATCTTTTGCGCGAAGCGAATCCAACCGTCCGCTCAGCATACCAGTCATGCAAATCTCGCGTTTCAGGTTAGCCAGTTTCGGTGCCAAGAGTGCCAGGTCTGATGGAATCAGACAGGCCTCGTGAAGCGTTACCCGGAAATCAATTTCATGCGCTGATTTGCTTAGGTATAAAGTATCTCCGGTCGGGTAGTGAATCTCTATTCCGCTTAGGTCGCATCGTGAATTAGGCAATTCTGCGGTCAGCGTAGGTACGGCCAACATTGTATCGTTGAAGATGAGATGCGCTTTCATGCTTTCCACTGCCAGTTGTTCGCCTCGCGCTCTTTCTTCGTTAGACAGACGGCCTTTCAGTTCGCGAATCTCAGCGTCCAGTACTTCTTCGCTCAGTTCGTGCAGATCCATCTTGGCATGGTCAATCTCGGTCTGCCAATCTTCGTAATGCACGCGCATGGAGTCTAAGCGGATATCTTCTACGGCCAGCAAACTCTGTAGCGACTCTTTCTTCTCTTTCTTGGCAAAAGCATCTACTAGGAACTGGTAGTTCCATTCGCCTTGATCGGTTTGATAAATCTTCGCTACACCATTCTTGAGATGCAAATGAGAGAATCGAATCTCGTTCTCCTGAAGCGCCAGAGGTTTGAAATGCGCATACGCCTCGCTGATATATGCCAGAGTATCGCCTTGCTTGTCTTCGATGTAAACATCTTTCAAGAGCACGCGTGCGGGGAAATGATAGGACACATTGCCGATGTGCGCATTCGTGCCAAGCGTACGTGCCAGTTCACGCGCAACCAGTTGTACGGCGGCCGTTTCTACACGGTCGCTCATCAGCGTGGCCACTAAGGTTCCGCCGACCAGCAACAAGCTGACCAGCAACACACCTATTATGTATAAAGCACGTTTCACTTTTGGTTTCTCTGTGACTTTTGCGGCGCAAAAGTACACAAAATAATTGACATATGCAAATTTTTCAAAAAAAATGAAGAAATATTTGGTCGTTTCAAAAAAAAGCAGTAATTTTGCACGCTTTTTTCGCAAAAAGCAGACATGGGGTGCCTCTGGCGATTGAATTAGAAGGGTTCAAAATAAGCGAATCATTTCGAATAGTAGTAAATGCCCCTCATCGTTAGTACTAATCCATAATAAGAGAATAGAAATGGATTTGATTAAAGTGGCCGAGCAAGCCTTTGCCGGCGAAAAGAAAGAGCTGCCTGCATTCAAGGCAGGTGACCAAATCACAGTAGGTTATCGTATTAAAGAGGGTAACAAAGAGCGTGTACAGGAATTCCGTGGCGACGTTATTGCTATTCACGGTAGCGGTGACAAGAAACGTTTCACTGTTCGCAAGATGTCCGGTAATGTTGGCGTAGAGCGTATCTTCCCGATGGACAGCCC
>DBVU01000072.1 GCA_002308195.1 Bacteroidales bacterium UBA1256 | reverse complement strand
ATAACGATTCGTTTGGAAGCTGAACCTTGCTTATTGATACTGAATTTGTCCGTAAACAAATAAGTTCCACCGCGCAAATAGAGTGTATCGCCTCCATTTTGAAGCTTAGATACTCCGTTTGCAAACGAGCATGGTGAACCAATGGTTCCATTCCCGTTTCCGTTTGGCGAAGCGTAGTAGGTCGCAGCATTTAGCGAAGTGAACATCGAAAGCATCATAATCATGAGGCAAGCTAACGTGTTCTTTTGAGCCATAAGGGCACGATTGACATCTTTTCTCACTTCCATAATAAAGTATAATCTTAAGCGAATAATGGTAAGCCACAAGATCATTTTTCCTTTCCAAGTGGCTTTCGGAAGTCTGTTCTGCAGTTCGTCTAGCACGCGTTTTTGCGCATCTAGATGCACGTGCGAGGTAGTACTTTCCGGATTATTGGTGTATAGATAACCCGCATAGCGAATTTTCTTGCATGTTGCACCCGAAAGCCACAGGTCTGTGGAAAATATCACATCCTCGTAAATCATTCCTCCTTCAAATCGGATATTTCTCAGCGCACTTCGTCTGTATAACCGCATACACGGAGAAGTATAGCGATAACGATGTTCCGGCAATTGGCGAATGCCGACGCGCCATCCTTTTTCGCTTAGCGCATCGCTTGTACGGCGATATCCACTCTGCACATAATCTACACCTTTGATGGCAGCCAAGTGACGATTGCACCAATCTGGCGCAATGCGATCGTCCGCATCGACAAATGCGATATATTCGCCTGTTGCATTTTCCATTCCCAGATTGCGAGCGATGGATTGGCCCGAGTGTTGCTGAGTAAACAGTTTGACTTGTCGCCTTGGATCTTCCGCATGCTTTTTGGCATACGTTTGGGCAATGGCGAGACTATTGTCAGTACTACAATCGTCCACCAGAATAATTTCCAGTGGTTCAGTAGTGTTTTGCCCGATAATGGAGTCCAGACAATCTGTCAGGTACTTCTCGGCGTTATAGATGGGGATGATAATGCTAATCATGAGCTATTGTTGATTGAATGATTTGTTCCATATGTTTACATTGTGTTTCGCGACTAAACTCTTCGCGATGAATGGCGTGCTGACGAGTATAACCCTGCTGCTTCCATTCGTTGTATTTATCTTTGATAAATGCTTTTATCTTTTCTTTGTCATTGGTGGCAATTCCTGCTTTCGTATAGGCAATCATTTGGTCCAGTTCGCCATTGTCCGATGGAACGCATAGAATAGGTTTGTCACATCCTAATGCTTCATAAAATTTCGTAGTTAGCATGCCATGTGCGCCAGTTTGTGTCAAAACTAGCATAATGCTACTTTGTCGAATAGCATTTCCTAACTGATGGAATGCAACCGGTCGATCTTTCGGCGTGTGTATATCTAACGTAACGGGTATTTCCAGTTCTGCGATGGCTTGTTTCACTTGTTGCATGGCCGATTGCTGCCAGTCGAACAGTGATCCAATATAGGAAATGCGGAAAGTATCGGTTTTGCATTCTTCGGCAAAGAATTGCGCTTCTTCGTAACCATTGTATACGATGTGTGTATTCGGATTGAATTGTTTGATAAATTCCGTATGCCATTTTGAGACAGTAACGATAGTGTTGGCTGTGCGCAAAACATTGTTACGGCGGCGAATATGTATGGCGCGATAGATTCTCCGTCCGCACATGGTCCACCATGTACGATGTTTGTACTGATAGCGCGAATCAGTTATTTGCTCATCTAGATCACGAATATCACATATCAAAGGCACATCGTAGAATCGCGCTATTCGTTTGGCTGCGCCTAATGGGAAATCGGAGAAAGCGGAACAAAGTACCACATCCGGTTTCTGAATCTTCGCGTATTTGCTGCTTAGAACTCGCTTGGCCAAAACGCGATTGTGCCAGTCGGTTAGCAATGTCCAAATAGTTTTTACAGCCCAATCGAATGTCTTCCCGCTATACATCGGAATCGTAACAATTGGATAATCGTGCGCAAAATCCAATGGCTGATATTGCTCAGTCAGCAAAGTTACATCATAACCTTTCCGCACGAAATAATCGCACAGATAGCGCAAACGCGGCAAGTATCCGGGCAATGCGGGCGGATCAGAAACAACTAATATGTGGCGTTTGTCGCTCATTGTCTAATCAGTTGAATCAGTTTCGGATATAGCGAACGGTGGTATTCGGATTCCACGAAATTACTATTATGCCAAAGTAAACATAAATCTCCATGATGTAAGCGAACTTTGTCTATCAAACGTTCACACAAGAAATATGCCTCGTCTTCGTTCAAATTCATATAATTGGCTTGGCTGAGCGTATTATCCATGATGAGTAACGGGTGTAGAGTCAACTTTGTCAACTGCATAGTTTGCGGATTGATCCATCGTACGGCACGTGATGTTTGTAGACGAAAACCTGCTTGATCGGCAAAGCCCATTGTGAAATCATCGGTATAGCCCGCATCTGCTAGTCGTTGCATGTGCTCTATTGAGCTGCGCAGATAGTGCGCACGGAACATCTTGCTGTATTCTATTTTAGGAATATCACCATAGTAACTGCCGTGAACACCCAAATACACATTACTATGCCGCAAGAGGTGTTTCAGTTTTCTCCAGTCACGTCCCCATAAGGCGTATTGCGGATAGTCATATCCTTTTCCTTTGGTGCGCTTGACAAAATATATCGTATCGGCGTTTGGTAGTTTCGCATCTTGTTCCAGTATCCACGGAAAAGTATATAGCGGGTCGTTGTGAATATCTCGCCATGCAGCCAAAACTGCTTTTGCTTCGCCACGTAGAAAACCGCCTATCGCGCCACGCAAATGGCGATATTGCTCAATGGCATCGATATCATGCGTCAAATAAATATGACTAAATCCGGGCGAAGGAAGAGGCAAATCCAATTGCTTTAGCAGCAATCGAGCGTATTCGTCCAATCGCGGTATTTGCAAACGGCTTTTTTGTGCTAAGAACGAGAAACGTGCAGCAAAACGGCCATGCTCGTCACGTTGATTATTCATCAGCTCTTCGGCACGAGAGGTGAAGAAAAACGTAGCATAAACGATGTCCGTACGGATAATAGCTTTCCCTTTTGCAGGTTGCTCCACTTCCGGCTTTTTCAGCTCGGGCAAAATCAAATCTTTGCCTAGATGACCATTGGGTATAATGATCACATCATGCGTTTCCAATGCATGTTCATCTGCCGTGTATGCCACACGTTTGGCCGCTTCGGCATCTCCGTAGCAAAGCCATGTGATGATATAATCAATTATCTCATTCATCGCTCAAAATCTCCCATTCGTAGAGTTTTTGTTCTATCTGGTGTTTGACGTTTTCGTATTTCTGAAACATCTCCGCCGTTTGATTTTCAGTCACGGCAAGTAGTTGCTCTATTTCCGCTTGTTGCTGTTCCAGTTTCGCGATGGCCTCTTCTGTTTCGGCTATTTGTTTCTCCTTTTTTCGTCTGGCAGCATTTTCGGCTTTTTGTGCTGCATAATCCAGTTTCGCTTCGGTTATGTCTCGTGATTGTCTCGGTAAAGTCTCGTCTTTGTCTCGTTCACTCTTTGGATTTTTGCGCTCCAATTCTTGTAGATTGTCAATCTTTTTTGCACGCAGAAAATCGTAAATGCCGCCAAGATGTTCTTTCACTCTTCCTCCGCCAAACTCATACACTTTGCTAACTAATCCGTTTAGGAAATCACGGTCGTGACTCACACAAATCAGAGTGCCGTTAAAATCCTTCAGAGCCGCTTTGAGCACATCTTTCGATTGCATGTCTAGGTGGTTAGTCGGCTCATCGAGAATCAGTAGGTTGCATGGTTCGAGCAACAAACGAATCATCGCCAATCGGCTTCGCTCTCCTCCGGACAAGACTTTCACTTTCTTGTCGCTCGCTTCTCCACCGAACATAAAGGCACCAAGTATATCGCGGATTTTGGTGCGAATATCTCCGACTGCCACATAATCGATAGTCTCAAATACGGTCAGATTTTCGTCTAACAAAGCCGCCTGGTTTTGCGCGAAATAGCCAATCTTGACATTATGGCCAATCTTGAGCGTGCCTAGATAATCCAGTTGGCCCATGATACATTTGACCAGTGTGGTTTTTCCTTCTCCGTTCTTGCCGACAAACGCCACTTTTTCGCCACGACGGATAGTAAATGTCACATCGTGAAAAACATTGTGTTCGCCGAAATCTTTGCGCAGATCTTCCACTATAAGCGGGAAATCTCCGCTGCGCGGAGCAGGCGGAAAACGCAGATTCAATCGACTGGTGTCTTCCAGATCCACTTCTAGTCGTTCCAGTTTCTCCAGTTGCTTAATGCGGCTTTGCACTTGTACGGCTTTTGTGGCCTTATACCTAAAGCGCTCAATAAACTCTTCGGTGTCTTGAATCATCTTCTGTTGATTCTGGTAGGCGCGCACTTGTTGCTCATGACGCTCTTTGCGCAGTTCGACAAATCGACTGTAATTGACATTATAATCGTATATGCGGCCCAGTGTTATTTCGATGGTTCGATTGCATACGTTGTCGATAAAAGCTCGGTCGTGGCTGACCAACAAAACTGCACTTTGGCTCGTTTTGAGAAAATCTTCCAGCCATTGAATGGATTCGATGTCCAAATGGTTAGTCGGCTCGTCCAGTAGCAACAAATCCGGATGTTGCAATAGGATTTTCGCCAACTCAATACGCATACGCCATCCACCGGAAAATTCGCTGCATGGCCTATCGAAATCTTTTCGCTCAAAGCCCAAACCGATAATTGTTCGGTCCATCTCAGCAATACGTCTGGCCTGTTCCTCTTCCGGGACATCTGCAAAAACAGTCATCACTTCGTCTCGCAAAGTGCGGCCGTCCTTATGCAGCATTACCTGTGGCAAATAACCAATCGTCATGTCCGCGTCGCGCGCAATACGCCCACTTGTCGGCGTATATTCGCCCGCAATGAGTCGTAGCAATGTCGTTTTGCCCGCGCCGTTCTTGCCGACCAGAGCAATACGCTCTTTGCGGTTGATGAGCAGCGTGATGTCGTCGAGCACCGGGCGTGACGCAAACTCCATACTAAGATGGTCAATGGTTAGCATTCTTGCCGTAGAGTTTATGGTTAATAACGCGCCAAAGTATCAGGGTGAGCATTGTTGCAAACGCAAAATCAGTTATCAGCAATACCCAACAATTCCAGTTACGTCCCAAGATGGCCAAACCTATACAGAGCAAACTAACAGAAAGCAAAACACACGTGGTCTGTATATGGTTGAGCCCTGTTTTTAGCAGCAAATGGTGAATGTGGTTTTTGTCCGGTTGGAAAGGCGAACGATGTTGTTTGATACGTGTTAGGCTGACACGAATTGTATCAAACAGAGGCACAGTCAGTACGCAGATAGCGACAACCGGAGCCGCATCCATGTGGAAAATCTCTGGCACTTCGTGGTAAGCATTTATCTCGCAGAATCGGAAGACAAATGCGGTCAACAGATATCCCAAGAGCAAACTACCGGAATCGCCCATAAATATTTTCTCTTTGTGTCCGAATACGTTGTAGATGAAGAACACGGCTAATGCGCCAATCATACAAATGGCCAAAATAGCCCAACTGCGTTCGTCCACTAGACTAAAATAGATAGCGAAAAATAGGCAATACAACATACCCAAACCACTCGCTAATCCATCAATTCCATCAATCAGGTTGATGGCGTTGATGATAGCTATCAGCACAAATAGTGAAATCAGGTAACTCGGTATAACACCTATCTCTCCAATGCCGAAAATGCCATGCAGATGGGTGATGCGTAAGTCTGCAAAACCTATCAAGGCTAGTCCCGCCAATGTCTCTCCAAACAATTTAGCTGTTGGAGTCAGAATCAGTACGTCATCGATAAAACCTACTGCCATTATCGCAAAAATGCCAATTAGGAAGAATTGATTCTGATTCATCTGATTGAACTCGAATAGCATATAGGTAAGCATGAAACTGAAGTAGATATTCAGTCCTCCGATATTCGGCACATCGCCTTCGTGGCTCATTCGCTTGTTGGGACGCACGACAAATCCTTTGGTTTTGGCAATGCGAATTACCAGAGGCATGCCAATCAGTCCTAGCACAAAGCTGACGATACCGATCAGATAGGCGTGTTGTATGAAAAACGATTGTATCATTGTTGGTCTAATTGCTCGTAAATAGAATTCTTACTGATATATTCGGGTACTAATTTCTTCATCTGGCGAACAGTAGTGAAAGTCTTGTTCTGTTTGCTAATGTCAATCAGTTGATCCACTTGAGCGCTGACTTGGTCAAAGTCAAACTCTCTAACTCGAGCAATCATAATCTTAGGATTGTCCGTTGGTAGAGTAGTCTCTTTCTGATTAAGCAATTCTTCGTATAGTTTCTCTCCCGGTCGCAGACCTGTGAAAACAATAGGTATGTCTTTTTCCGGTGTATAACCCGCCAAGCGAATCATATTGCGTGCCAAGTCCAGAATCTTAACTGGTTGTCCCATATCGAAGACAAAGATTTCTCCTCCTTGGCCTAAAGTACTGGCTTCCATCACCAAGCAACATGCTTCAGGAATAGTCATGAAGTAGCGAATAATATCCGGATGAGTTACTGTTACAGGTCCGCCTGCTGCAATCTGCTTCTGGAAATACGGAATCACCGAACCATTGCTACCCAACACATTTCCAAATCGCGTAGTGATAAATTTGGTGCATTTCGGATTCTCCTTCTGTAGATGCTTGAACAGCGATTGTACATAAATCTCTGCAATACGCTTGCTCGCTCCCATGATATTGGTCGGATTTACAGCCTTGTCTGTGGAAATCATGACGAAGCGCTCTGCTTTGTATTTTACGGCCATATCAGCCATGTTTTTCGTGCCTAGCACATTGGCCTGAACCGCTTCGTTCGGATGATTTTCCATCAGCGGAACATGCTTGTATGCCGCGGCGTGATACACCACGTCCGGACGCATCTCGCTGAATATCTGCTCAATACGTTCACGATTGCGAATATCGGCTATAATAGGAATAAAGCGTGCTTCCGGAAAACGATGATGTAGTTCCAGAGTTAAGTCATGCAAAGGCGACTCTGCCATTTCCAATAGAATCGTAACTTGTGGCTTATAGCGTTGAATCTGTCTAACTAGTTCGCTCCCAATACTTCCAGCCGCGCCACTAACTAAAACTACTTTGTTTAGAATGATTTGACGTACATTCTCGGTGTTAATCTCAATCTTTGGACGTTCTAACAAGTCCTCTATGCGAATAGAGTCGATACGACCAATACGTTGCGCATCGATATCTTCCGTATTGTCAAATTGTGTAAAGTACGGTGTCGTGAGGATGCGAATATTGTGGTCGATGAATATTTGCAAATCCTTTGCGGGATTGATATTCTGCATCTTCAGTGGTGAAACGATGACATGCTTGATGCCTCTCGTTTCCATCCAATCGAATAGCCGCTCGTTTAGTTGACGCACTTTCAGTCCTGCTAAATCATATCCTGAGCGTTGGTTTGCATCACATATAAATCCTACGGGTCGATACGGCATATTTCCAGCCGAACGTAGCATCTTGGCAATGGCTATTCCTGCCGATTGTGTACCGTAAATCATCACTCGTGGGCTACCATTACTCTGTTGTAGTGTTTCGCCGATGGTTTTTACTCCCACGCGAAGACAGAACATAAGTACGAACGCTACGAAAGCATAAATCATCAAGACAGTATTCAAAATCGGATGCTGACCTGTTATTTTTTGGAAGATAAAATTAACGATGAGCAGCAATCCACTCGTAAGTACAGTCGACAATAACACTTTAATCGTGTCGATAAAAGTGGAGTAGCGCAGAATGCCCGAATAGGTGTGAAAAGCCCAGCAAGCTAATGTCTGAACAGCAATCACAATCAGATACTGATAGCTTAGGTACAATACGCTTTGACCTATTTCTCCATAACCGAACGTACCACTTCCAATCCACACACTCAGCCAGAAAGCAATTGTACATAGCAGTATGTCCAATAACAATACACCCCATCGTGGCAAATAATGAATAGCCGGCAGATGAGAAAAAATATCCGAATTAATCAATTCTTTAATGTTGTGTTTCATATCTATTCTAATAATCGGGCAATATATTTGCCTGTATAACTTTCTTTACATTTTGCTATCTGTTCCGGAGTTCCTTCACACACTATGTTTCCTCCTTCATTTCCACCTTCAGGACCAAGGTCAATTACATGATCTGCAGCCAGTATCACAGCGGGATTATGTTCTATGATGATGACCGTGTGTCCTTTGCTGATCAGTCTGTTTAGTGCTGTTAGTAGCACATCGATATCTTTGTGATGTAGGCCTGTCGTTGGTTCGTCAAAAACGAAGATGGTGGGTTGTCCTTCTTCTTGAGCCAAGAACGAAGCCAATTTCACACGCTGACTTTCTCCTCCGGATAGCGTACTGCTACTCTGGCCCAATTGTATGTAGCCGATTCCTACATCTTGCAGAGGTTTGAGTCGTTTCACAATCTTTGTGCAGTTCGGATCCTCCGAGAAAAATTCAACGGCTTGATTCACAGTCATGCAAAGCACATCATAGATGGATTTGCCACGATAGTGAACATCCAGTATGTCTTGTTTGAATCGTCGTCCGTGGCATTGCTCGCACTCGAGTGTCAAGTCTGCCATAAACTGCATCTCTATCGTAATCGAACCTTCTCCTTGACATTGCTCGCATCTTCCGCCCGGCGTATTGAATGAGAAATGTGCAGGCGTGAGGCCTAATTGTTTGCTCAGTGGCTGCTCTGCATAGAGGCGGCGAATCTCATCATATGCTTTCAGGTAAGTGACGGGATTGCTTCTGCTACTACGACTCAGCGGATTCTGATCGACAAACTCAATATCTTTCACCAGATGCAGACTCCCGCTTAGATGACCGAAATCGCCTGTGTGCTCAGCAAATACTCCGCCGTAATGTTTCTTTAGAGCAGGGTAGAGCACTTTGCTTACCAAACTCGATTTGCCACTTCCGCTCACTCCGGTTACCACAGTCATTACGTGTAGCGGAAAACGAACAGTCAGGTCTTTCAGGTTGTTCTCACATGCACCATCTATCTGGATATAACTGTTCCATTTGCGTCGTTGTTGCGGAACATGGTATTGGAACAAATCGTTACGCGGTTTGCCTTGATACACAATCTCTCCGCCATGTCTTCCTGCTGCAGGGCCAATTTCGATGATATGATCGGCCGCGGCAATAATATCTTCGTCGTGCTCGACCACCACAATCGTATTACCTAGGTCGCGCAATTCTTTCAGCACGTGTATCAGTCGTTCTGTATCACGCGGATGCAAGCCGATAGATGGTTCATCCAGTACATAGAGCGAACCAACCAGACTGCTTCCTAACGATTTAGCCAAACTGATACGCTGACTCTCTCCACCGGATAAAGTGTTGCTCATTCGGTTTAGAGTGAGATAACTCAGTCCGACATCTTGCATAAATTGCAGTCGGCTTTTTATCTCGTGCAGCAACATCTCAGCGGTCTTTTGTTCGATGTCGTTCAGCGTGAGATGGTCGAACCATTCTGTCAGTTCGCTAATCGACATCGCGCATAATTGTTGTATGTTTTTCCCTCCAACAATCACGTATCCTGCTTCACGGCGCAGACGTGTGCCATTACATATCGGACAAATGGTTTTGCCACGATAGCGTGCCAACATCACTCTGTACTGAATCTTGCTGTATTGTTTGTCTTCCAGTTCGCGGAAGAAAGCATGCAGACCTTTGAAGTATTCGTTTCCGGTCCAGATGAGTTGCTTCTGTTCCGGTGTAAGCGCATAGAAAGGAGTGTGAATCGGAAAATCAAATTTACCGGCATTGTATACCAGTGCATCGTTCCATTCGCTCATTTTCTCTCCATGCCAACAAGCAATCGCACCTTCGTAGATGGATTTTGACTTGTCGGGAACGACTAGATCTTGGTCTATGCCGACAATATTTCCAAATCCTTTACACTCAGGGCAAGCACCAATCGGATTATTGAAATCGAAGAGATGTTCGCTCGGTTCAACAAACTGTATCCCGTCTGCCTCAAATCGTTCAGAGAACACTTTCTCTCGTTTGTCCACCCATACTCGACATTCGCCTTGTCCTTCGAAGTATGCTGTTTGAACCGAATCAGCAAATCGGTTGGATGTGGCTTGCTCATGATCTACTACAATACGATCTACTAGCAGATACGTCTCTTTGTTTCCTATTGTTTGCCATGTGTCGGCATCCAACCTGACCGTATCTCCACCAACTAGCAATCGGCTGAAACCTTGGCTCAACCAGATGGCCAGATGTTCTTGCAGCGTGCGTCCTTCGGGCAACACAATCGGACTCAGCAGATATAGGCGTGTTCCAATTGGCTGCGCTTCCATATATTCGACCACATCGCGAATCGTGTTGCGCCTTACTTCCTCGCCGCTCACGGGCGAATAGGTGTGTCCTACGCGCGCAAAGAGAAGTTTCAGATAGTCGTATATTTCTGTGATGGTTCCTACTGTGGAACGTGGATTCCTGCTACTCACTTTCTGCTGAATGGCTATCGCAGGCGGTATTCCTTCTATCTTGTCAACCTCAGGCTTTTGCATGCGGCCCATAAATTGGCGCGCATATGCGCTGAGGCTTTCCACATAGCGGCGTTGTCCTTCCGCATAGAGCGTGTCAAACGCCAGTGAACTTTTTCCACTGCCGCTAACACCGGTCACCACAACCAATTTGTTGCGCGGTATATCTACCGACACATGTTTTAGGTTGTGGGTGTCCGCTCCTTCTATGCGAATGATATCATCCAAATTCTCTTTATCTTCTGCAAGCTGCTTCTGCGTCTTGTTTCAGTTTCTGCAAGCGTAGACGCGAACTTTCAATCGTCGTGTCCATTTGTGCTTTGGTCAGTTTCGGCACGCGAATAGGTGTTCCTACTGTGATTTGGTTCGGATTGCTGATTCGGTCGCGATTGGCATCATATAAGTATGGCCAATATGCTTTGCTGCCATAGTAACGCTTGCTCATCCATGTTAGTCGACTGGCTTCGTGCATCGGCTCAATGGTAATGAGATCCTCGTAAAGCACATTTTCTGGTTCCGGAGTCGTGATTGTCTCGGTATTGTCTCGTTCACTCTTGACAGAATCTGCGGACTCAGCTTCGTTTATTTCTGCTATTCCTGTTGTGTCAGTCGCTACCGGTTTTGCAGTCTGTTCCGGTTCTACCAATTCGGTTGTAGTCGGTTGCGGTTGCAGCAATGATTCAACCCAACTGGTCAATTGACTGCGTAGGAAGAAATAAGCACCTAACAGCAACATAATCAAGATAATCACGCAAATCAGCGTATCGCGGAAGAAATGGTATTTCTTTTTCTTCTTTGGCTCTTCTGTCGTTTTCGGTTCCTTTACTGGCTCCGGTTTCTTAATCGGTTGCGGTTCTTTAATCGGCTCCGGTTTCTTAACAGGTTCTGGCGCTTTTACAGGCTCCGGTTCCTTTACTGGCTCTGGCTCTTTCACCGATACTGGTTTTTCGGGCTCTTTCACCGGTTCCGATTCTGCAACAACCGGTTTCGGTTTCACCTCCACTTTCTCCTTTTTCTTCTTCTTCGGTTTCTGAGGCGATTGGCCTAAATCGGCTAAGAGGTCCACTATCTCTTCTGCTTGTTCGCCTAGTTTCTTCAGCGGATTGACTTCTTCCGCTACCACTGGCGCAGCTTCTGCCGAAGGAACAATCCGATTGTTCTCAATCAGTTCTTTCACTCCCGCTTCTGGCGTAAAGGCCAGTTTGTTGTAGCCTTCAATAGTGATGGCTTCGCCCGAAGTCACATTCACACTTTTGCGCGGAGCTACTTGTTGCAGACGAAAAGTGCCAAGACCGTTTATCTTGACTTGCTTGTCTTGCTTCAGAGCTTCCACTATCTGTGCGTTGAGTGCGTTGAGAAACGTGTTCGCGTCTTTTTCGCTCATCCCCGCGCGCTGCGCTAAGGCGCGGCGCAATTCGGTCCAACTGAGTTTATCTGCCATGTTTTAGATTTTTTTGAGTTCATCTTTGATGTTGGCCACTGGTCTGAATACCAGTTGCTTTTTCTTGGGAACCACTGTCCGCTCGCCTGTGCGCGGATGCACTATGGTCCGCTCGTTACGTTCCTTGATTTCCAACGTCCCGAGACCTTGTAACTGAATGGCTTTGCCTGCCATTAGGTTTTCACGTAGTATAGCATTGTTGGTGTTCAGCAGATGCTCCACGCTTTTTTTGCTCATTCCCGTGGCATTAGCCACCAGAGTGATAAAATCTTTTGTTAACATAGTATTCCGTATAAATCAAATTCTTCAGCTTTGGTTATTTTCACGTCGTACAGATTCCCGATGGTTAGCTCATCGCCATTCGACTCAATCAGCACTTCGCAATCTACTTCCGGACTATCGTATGGCGTTCGTCCGATATAGTAATTGCCTTCTTTTCTATCAATGATAACGCGTTCGATTGTGCCGACTCTCTGCGCCATCAGTTCTCCGCTTATCGTCTGCTGAATAGCCATCAGTTCGGCCACGCGCGCTTGTTTCACCTCTTCTGGTATATCGTCCTTGTAATGTTTGTTTGCATAGGTGCCTTCTTCGTCCGAATAAGCAAAACAACCCATTCGGTCAAATCGCATCTCTTTTACCCATTGTTTCAGCGCTTCAAAATCTTCTTCTGTCTCACCCGGATGACCAACTAGCAGCGTGGTTCGGATGCATATTCCGGGCACACGTTCGCGAATTCGGCGTATCAGCGCATCTTGCTCTGCGCTCGTGATATGTCTGCGCATTAGGTCCAACATATGGTCGGTGCAATGTTGCAGCGCGATATCCAGATATTTGCAGATATTCTTGTGCTTGGCCATTACGTCTAGCAGCTCATCCGGAAAATCGGTGGGGTAGGCATAATGCAGACGAATCCATTCCACGCCTTCTATCTGTGCCAACTCATCCACTAGTTCCGGTAGCAAATGGCGTTGTTCCAGATCTAGTCCGTAGCTACTCAGATCTTGCGCAATCACATTCAGCTCTTTCACACCTTGACTCACTAGCCAACGTGCTTCGTCCAGTATCTCTTTTTTCGGCCTACTGGTATGTCTGCCTGTTATCAACGGAATAGCGCAGTAAGAGCACATTCGGTTGCATCCCTCCGAGATTTTCAAGTATGCATAATGTGCAGGAGTAGTGAGCGTACGCTCGTAGGTGCAGCACGCGCGCGTACAAGAAAGCCTGCTACCTATTGTCTCGACTAGTTGCATGTAATCGAATTTGCCGAAATAGGCATCCACTTCAGGTATCTCTTTCTCCAGTTCCGCGCGATAACGCTCACTCAGACAGCCCATTACATATAGTCTGCGCAGCTTGCCTTTCTTTTTCCGTTCGCCCATCTCCAGTATCATCCGGACGCTCTCTTCTTTTGCGTCACCAATAAAGCCGCATGTGTTGATAACGGCTATTTCTCCCTTCGGATCTGGCGAATCATGCGTCACGCGCCAACCTGCAGCCTCCAATGGCCGCATCACACGCTCCGCATCTACCAGATTTTTTGAGCATCCGAGCAATATGAAGTCTATCTCTCCTTCCCTAAACACTAATCCCTAATCGTTCTTCTAATTTCCTAATTCGCAATGGAATTTGATGCGCACCAGACGAACGTGGCGCTCGTCATAATAATCCTCTCCCAGTTCTTCCATTGCTTTCTTTATGTTGTCGTCATCCGCACTCTTGAAGTATTCGTATATCTCTTCTTCCTCGTCCGGATCCAGTACTTCTTGTATGAAATAGTTGATGTCAATCTTTGTGCCACTGAATACGATGGCTTCCAGTTCTTCCAGCATCTCATCCATCGACATACCGCAACTCTCGGCTAGGTCATCCAGATCTACACGCCTGTCTATGGCCTGAATTATCTGTTTCTTTCTCGTCGATTTCTTGGCTACAGTGCGGATACGTAGGTCTTCCGGACGAATGATTTCATTCTCCTCAACGTATTCCTTTATCACGCGCAAGAATTCGTCCCCGTAACGCTTAGCTTTTGCTATACCTACGCCTGGTATGGTCAGTAGTTCTTCCATCGTGATGGGGTAGGTGGTGGCCATAGCTTCCAGACTCGGATCTTGGAAGATGACAAACGGCGGCACATCATTCTTCTTCGCCATCTTGCGGCGTATATCTTTCAGTATCGAGAACAGCACTTCATCGGCCGCGGCGCAAGTCGCACCCAGACCTTCTATCACTTCTTCCTCATCTTCCTGAACTTCTATCGGCACTTCAAATTTGACGGGCTTGCGAATAAATTTCTTGCCTTCTGGTGTCAGTTTCAGGTCTCCGTACGAATCCACGTCTTTCTTTATCATGCCGTCTAGCAACGCCTGACGAATGATAGCGTGTAGCGTACTCTCTTCCTCGTCACTCGCGGCACCGAAGTTCTCTAGTTCGTCGTGATGATAACTAACTACTTCCGAAGTCTTGTTGCCGTGTAGAATATCAACGATGTGCTCGGCTTTCTGTTTCTCGTTTACTATTTGGATGGTTTCCAGGGTTATCTGCAGCAATTCGCTTGCATCCACCATCTTATAGGTCTTCTTACAGTTGTCGCAGTTACCGCAATTATCCTCTTCGTATTCCTCGCCAAAATAGTGCAGCAGTAGTTTTCTGCGGCAGATAGTCGATTCGGCATAACTCTGCGTCTCAAAGAGCAACTGGTTGCCGATTCCTATCTCTTTCGGAGTCTTGCCTTGTTGGAATTTACGCAGACGCTCGATGTCCTCTGGCGAATAGTAGCATATACATTGTCCTTCGCCGCCATCACGTCCCGCACGACCGGTCTCTTGGTAATAACCTTCCAGCGATTTAGGTATGTCGTAGTGTACCACAAAGCGTACATCTGGTTTGTCTATTCCCATACCGAAAGCTATCGTCGCCACTATCACCTGACATTCTTCCATTAGGAAGGCATCCTGATTGGCGGTTCGCGTTGCCGCGTCCATGCCAGCGTGGTAAGGACGAGCCGAGATGCCGTTCACTTGCAGCACTTGGGCCAAATCTTCCACTTCCTTACGAGCCAGGCAATAGACAATGCCCGACTTGCCTTCCATCGAACGGATGTATTTCACTAGGTCTTTATCTACCTCACTCGTTTTCTGGCGTACTTCGTAGTATAGGTTCGGACGGTTAAAACTGCTTTTGAAGACAGTCGCATCCATCATGCCCAGGTTTTTCTGTATATCTTTCTGCACTTTCGGTGTTGCCGTGGCTGTCAGAGCGATTATCGGAGCCTTGCCGATACGCTGAACCATACTGCGTATCTGACTGTATTCCGGACGAAAATCGTGGCCCCATTCTGAGATACAGTGCGCTTCATCCACCGCGTAGAAACTTATCTTCACGCCTTGCAAGAAATCCACGTTCTCGTTTTTCTGTAGGCTTTCGGGCGCTAGGTATAGCAATTTGGTCTTGCCTTTCAGCACATCCTCCTTCACCGCGTTTATCTCACCGCGACTCAGGCTCGAGTTGATGAAATGGGCTACACCTTCCTCTTCCGAATAGTTGCGTACGGCATCCACTTGGTTCTTCATGAGTGCAATCAACGGAGAGATGACGATGGCCAAGCCATCCATAATCATAGAAGGTAATTGGTAGCAGAGACTTTTTCCGCCTCCTGTCGGCATCAGAACAAAGGTATCTTTCCCTTCCATCACATTGCGAATGATGGCTTCCTGGTTACCCTTGAACGTGTCGAAGCCGAAGTTTATTCGAAGCGCCTCTACTAATTGTTCATGTGTTACATCCATAGTAAAAAACTAATTTGGCCGCAAAGATACATATTTTATTTAACATATGCAATACCTTATGTCTTTTTTGTCTTTTTTTTGCACTTTCTGAGGTGTTTTTGACCCCTTTCTACTTATATTTTTCCACCAAAATACACACACCACACGTATTATATACATAGTATATAATACTAAAGAGAATATAGAAGAAAAATAGTGCGTTATAAGTGCGTTATAAGTGCGTTATAAGTGCGATATAA
>DBVU01000104.1:7945-18675 GCA_002308195.1 Bacteroidales bacterium UBA1256 | reverse complement strand
AGTGCGTTATAAGTGCGATATAAGTGCGTTATAAGTGCGATATAATCGAGACAAACACCGGTCACCCACACCTCGATTTATGTCCAATTTGGCATAATAATTGTAACAAATATTTGCGTATGTCAAATTTAATTACTATTTTTGCACCGTCAATCATTTTTTATTTATGAAAAAAATTTTCTTTACGCTGCTCTGTGCAGCCATGACGCTTGCCGTGCAGGCAAAGCAAGAAGGAGCCCTGCCGGGCGTGTTTTCCATCGGAGAAGGACGGTTTATTGTCTTCTCGCAGGGAAATCTCCAGTACCAAGCTTTTGGCGACTATTGGCGTTTCGCTGAGAATCAGTATGACTTTGTCGGCAATGCCAAACTAGGCAATGTGTCGTATGCGTTCGAGAAATCAAACAATGCACGCATCGATCGCTATTATGACGGATGGATCGATCTTTTCGGATGGGGAACGGCTAAGCAACCGGTTCTCGCTACTGAAGAATTACGTGACTATTCCAATTTCGACGAATGGGGAACACGTACCATTCTCAATGGTGGAATCTTGAATCCCGGATGGCGTACTCTGAACTGGGAAGAGTGGTTCTATTTGTTCGTAACGCGTCCTAACGCAGAAAATCTGCGCGGACAGGCCACTGTGGACGATGTGCGTGGTTATATTCTTCTTCCTGACAACTGGCAGCTACCTAAGAAAATGACCTTCACGCCTGATCCTAACAACTGGACAACCAATGTCTATAGTTCCAAGCAATGGAAACAGATGGAGAAGGCGGGTGCCGTATTCTTGCCGGCTGGCGGGTTCCGTAGTGGAGCAGAAACGAGCATGGTTGGCTTGTTCGGTTTCTACTGGTCGTCCGATATCTTCAACGACTGGGAGAGCGGAGACGCACGCGATATCTTCTTCAGCGAGAAACGCATTGGCCCGAAGGATCACGAGAAACGCTTCTATGGCCTCTCTGTACGTCTCGTATTGGATGTCGTTCCTGTTCAATGAGAAAAGCACTTCTAGCTATATTGTGCCTGGCAGCCTCCTCCTTGTATGCTTTGCAAGAGGGTGCGCTGCCGGGCTTATTTTCGGTTAGCCCTACCAAACAAGTGTATTTCTCGAGAGGAAATGCACAATACAACGACCATCCGCGCTTTGCTCAGTTTGCCGAACATCAATGGGATTTCGTCGGTGATGATACACAAGGAACGGTTTACTACGAAGGGATCAAATCGGACAATAATAAATGTGCCAGACTCTACAAGGGTTGGCTCGATTTGTTTGAGTGGGGTGGAGATATGACCCAGAACTCAGCCAAGTATGTCTACGACACGTTCTATGGTTACAAAGAGTGGGGCAACTGGAGTTATCAGAATGGCGGTTATCCCAAGGGCGAACTGTGGCGTACGCTGACTGGTGACGAGTGGATCTATCTCTTCGACAAACGTCCTAATGCGCGCAACCTGCGTGGCCAGGCCACCGTGAATAATATGCACGGCTATATTCTGTTGCCTGACGATTGGCAATTGCCGCAAGGCTTGACATTCCGCCCGCAACCGAACAACTGGACCGCCAATACCTATTCTGCGGCCCAATGGGCGAAAATGGAAGCCAATGGAGCTGTCTTCTTGCCCGCGGCAGGAGTGAGAAACGGCAAGCAGATACAGGGTATCGGCGTGGTGGGCGCTTATTGGTCATCCACTATGTATCAGCAGAAAGGCAAAGGTGATGTAGATGCCAGAAATATCTATTTCACGGCCGACAATGCCAATGCCAATATGTACGACACTTGGCACCGAGGAATGTCGGTGCGCCTCGTGCATGATGCCGATTATGTAGAGCCGGTTAAGAAAAGCGCGTGGGACGAAGAGATGGAGCGACAAATCGCCCTTCGTCAGGCAAAACCACAGGCCGAACAATCGGCTGCGAATGTCAATGCGCCTAACGGCGTATTACCCGGTTGGTTCTCTATCGGCCCGGGTATTCAAGCGCGTTTTGCCCAAGGCAACGTGCAATACAAACCTTCCACCAATACATGGCGTTTTGCGGAACATCAGTATGATTTTGTGGGCGAAGAAGAGGTAGGAAACGTCTATATCGGTTCTGTCAAATGCGACAATACCCAGATTGCGAACAATGTGTACGATGGTTGGATAGATGCCTTCAACTGGGGCAATGCCACCACTCCTACAGATTACAAGAGTACGCCCGCGCTGCGCCAGGGAGGCAAGTTCGAGGATTGGGGACGCAATCCGTTTGTCAATGGAGGCAATGCGAACGATATATGGCGCACTTTGTCGCGCGAAGAGTGGACTTATCTCTACGACCAACGTGCCAACGCCAAACAGTTACGCGGACAAGCCATGGTCAATGGAGTCCAAGGTTATATCTTCTTGCCCGACAATTGGCGTTTGCCTTCTGGACTGACCTTCAAACCCGAGCCGAAAAATATGCAAACCAATGTCTATTCTGTCGCTCAATGGGATAGAATGGAAAAGGCGGGCGCGGTATTCTTGCCTGCAGGTGGCGAGCGTACGCTCCAATATATGGTAACGCCTTCCTACAATGGTAGTTATTGGTCATCTTCTTGGGCTAACCGCGAGGATGACGAAGCTTCCTGCGCCTGGTTCATAAAGGATGCTTCTGGTCCGCATTTCGGACAACGCGTCTTTACCGGTTTGTCCGTGCGACTCGTCCAAGACAGAGCACTGGCTGAGGCTGCCAAACGCAATAACAAACCCGCGGTCGCGGTTAGTGAACAGCAAGTATCCAAATTGCTGAACTTGCCTGATGTGGAACCGGAGCAAGAGTGGAAACTCTACGAAGATATTCACGTCATCGGCGATATCAATCCGCGCGAAGGATTCCGACGCATCAAAGTGCCGAAAGGCTCGTTTGCTGAGTTCCTGCGCAACTACAAACTGAAAGACGACTGGAATCTGTATTACTACAATGGTTCTCCGGTCAAGAATCAGTTCGGCGGATACGCGGTCTTGGATATCGATATTGGCACCAAAGATTTGCTGCAATGTGCTGATGCGGTCATGTTGCTACGCGCTGAATGGTTGTATCGACAGAAACGCTACAAAGACATTCATTTCAATGCGCTCAGCGGCAAACGGCTTAACTACACCGACTATGTGGGCAACGACTATTCGTACGCCAAATTCCGCAAGTATATGGACTATGTGTTTGCTTACGCTAACACCGCTTCGTTGGAAAAGGAACTCAAAACACGCAAGATAGAGGATATCCAGATTGGCGATGTGTTTATTACCAGTGGAAATCCGGGCCACGCGATGATAGTGGTCGATATGGCTATCAATGCCAAAGGCGAACGAGCGTTACTCTTCGCACAAGGTATGATGCCCGCCCAAAGCGTGCACGTAGTGACCAATCTGGAGCACAAAGAAGATACTCCATGGTATATGATTGACAAATACCTGGAGTGGAGTTCGCTGTTTATCTTCCCGAACTACGCGTTCAGTACTCAAACAGAACTTAAATGTTTCGAGTAATCGGTTTGCACTTACGTGCCAGATATTCAGCCTCGTCTGCTTTGAGCAGCGGGGCTGTTTCTTTGTAAACCCGCTGATGATAAGCATTGATCCACGCTATCTCTTCGTCGGTCATCAAACTCATATCGATGAGCGAAGTATCGTAGAAACAAAGAGTCAGGGTTTCGAATGCTAGCCATTCGTCTTCTGTGGTCGTCACGGCCGTCTGAGGAACAGGAATTACCGTAATCAGATTCTCTGTGCGGATGCCCCATTCGTTCGTACGATAGATACCCGGTTCATCAGAGATGATGTGGCCCGCTGCTAACGCGGTAGGATTATTGTCGGTGCGAACATTCTGCGGTCCTTCGTGACAACCTAGGAAATGGCCTACGCCATGACCTGTGCCATGGCCGAACGTGATGCCGGCCGCCCACATATATTGTTTTGCCAAAGCGTCTAACTGATTGCCGCGTGTTCCCTTCGGGAAACGAATGGTGGCTAATGCTATATGTCCTTTCAGCACGTAGGTATAATCGCGTTTGGCTTGCTCAGGTATTGCTCCACCGAGCCAAACAGTACGTGTGATATCGGTTGTTCCGTCCAGATATTGTCCGCCGCTATCCAACAGAAGCATTCCTTCCGGGCGAACGGTTGCGCAATGGTCCTTAGTGGCTGCGTAGTGCACAATGGCTCCATTGCCTTTGTAACCCGCAATCGTTCCAAACGATTCTTCTACAAAATTCTCGCCCATCAATCGGAACTCATGGAGTTTCTCCATCAATTCCCATTCAGTTTGCGTCTTGCCGTTGGCAAATGCCGACTCTTCGAGCCATTTGAAGAAGCGTGTGAGAGCCACACTATCTTGGCGCATAGCAATGCGTTCGCCTTCTAGTTCGACTGCGTTCTTATGCGCTTTGTCGATCAATATCGGCGATTTGGCATTCAGTTTCTTGCAGTTAGCAGGAATGGCCTCAAAGAGTGCTTCGTTGACACGTGCACCATCATAGAGAACAGTTCCTTTCAGTCTACGAATGGAATCGAAAACAGCCTCGTAAGGTTTTGTGTCAATATTGTTAAAGTCCAGGTAGTTTTGTGCTACAGTATCAATCTTGTTAGCATCGACAAACAGAGTGCATTTGTTGGCTTCCAGTACCACGTAACTGATAACCACGGGATTGTATTCCACATCATTGCCGCGAATATTCAGCAGCCAGGCTATTTCGTCCAGGGCGCTGATAATCATCGCGTCAGCACCCTTCTTCGCTATCTGCTCGCGCATTCGCGCCAGTTTGCATTCTACAGTTTCGCCTGCAAAGTCGGCAGAGTAGGGATATAGCTTGTCTTGCGGAATAGCAGGACGACCTTCCGTCCAAATGGGTTTGATCAAATCTATTGATTTGAGTTGCGCTTTGGTTTGCCAGTCGGCGAAATCGTTGACACTAAACATCTCCGGATTAACGCCTACCGGGCCTTGTATGTTCTCTGCCAGCCAATCAATAACCGACGGACAATCGATGTCCGATTCACGCATTAGTTCGATGGTTGAATCTTTCAATTCAATTCCTGCTTGCAGATAATAACGGCTATCGGTCCAAAGAAACGCGCGGTCGAGCGTTACTACCACAGTTCCACTCTCACCATTAAAACCGGACAGCCACTGCATCTCACACCAGTGAGACGCCATATATTCACTGGCATGCGGGTCATTGCCGGGCACAACATATGCCGACAGACCATTCTTACGCATCTCTTCCCGCAATAATGCCAGTTTTCCTATTGTCTTCATTCTCTATTAGTATTGTGCCGTATCGTACACTTTGTCAGCCACATCCGAACCTGCCAGATGTTCGATGATACAGAAAGCAAAATCAGCGCTAAGACCGGGGCCTTTGGCTGTAATAATATTCTTGCTCTCTACTACCAATCCACCCACATAACTTTCGCCGAGCGGCTCTTGGCAACCGGGGTAACAAGTAGCTTGTTTGCCTTTCAGAATACCCAATTTGCCTAGTACCATCGGCGCTGCGCAGATGGCAGCAATTGGTTTGTTGGCTTTGTTGTGCTCAATCAGTAGTTCGCAAAGCGCGGAACAATCACCCAGTTTGGTTTGTCCACCCGGCAGAATAAGCATCTCAGCGTCTTCGAAATCGATATTACCAATCAGTCCATCTGCTTCAACGGCAATGTTATGTGCCCCGAGAACCATTGGGTTTCCGGTAACAGAAACTGTCGTCAGCGCAATGTTGGCACGGCGCAATAAGTCGATAGTTGTGATTGCCTCGATTTCTTCGAAACCATTGTCAAGAAATAGATAGTTCATAATAAACCAAAGGGCATTTAGAATTATTAATCAGGGATTTTATAAGTTATATAACCTACTTGGTCTTGTTTGATTTTATCAGTAGAAGTAAACTGCACTTCACGTGCCTTTTTTAGCATTGCCTCAATCGTTGCGCGATCGCTAACATTACCTCTCACTTCGCGAGCACTTACGACTTGTCCTTGTGGATTAACGCGAATTTCGATCACTACCGTACCAGGTACGTATTGCCCCTTTTCTGGAATAGGGAAGTTTCCTCTTATACCACGTCCTTCAAGACTCCAACTATTTCCACCGATAGAACCATGTCCCACGGGATTGCCTTTTTGTCCGTCTCCTTGACCATCACCCGAACCACTGGTATTTCCGGTATTGCCAAAATTGGAGAACATTCCACTTACGGCATTATTTATATCTGCTGCTTTTTTATCTTGCTCCGCTTTCTTACGTTCTTCCTCTCGTCGCTTTGCTTCCTCTCTTTCTCGAGCCTCTTTTTCCTTCTTCTCTTTTTCACGTTGCAGGGCTAACGCTTCTTCGTCCTCTTGCGTCATTAGGTCATTGTTGGATGGCGCAGAGGAAGTCGGCGGAACAACGGCTTCCATTGGCATGGCTTCCGATTCTTCGGCTTCGTAGCCACCCGCATCTTCTACTTCGCCAAAGGCGACTTCTACGCCTTCTTCGTCAATATCTTTTGGCGCAGAAATATAGACGAACCAAAGCAATAGGAATAGTAGCACAAGGAACAAGATTGTTCCTATTGTGGCGTATGTATTTGCTTTTTGCTTATTTGTCATTAAGCATCTCCTATTGTTGTTTGGTTGCTACGACCAACTTCATCTTATGTTGGTTAGCGATGTCCAAAACACGTACTACCTCTTTGTAGGCGATATCTTCGTCTGCGTGAAGCGCGATGTACATCGTTGTGTCGGCCGCTTGTATTTGGCACAGATAACCTTCTAGGTCATCCGGATTGATGGCCGTTGGTTTCTGTTTGCCGATAGCCACGAAATAGTTGCCGAGGTTGTCAATCGACACTTTGGCTACTTGGGGTTTGGTGGCTTTCTGAGCGCGCGACTGAGGCAGATTGATCTTGATGTCGTTAGGCGAAGACATTGTACTTGCCATCACAAAGAAAAGTAATAGCAAGAACACCAGGTCCGTCATAGACGACATGGCAAATGTGGCTTCAACCCTATTTCGTTTCTTCAGAGACATTATGCGGGTTCATTTAGTAGGTCCATAAACTCCATTGTCCGCGATTCGAGCAAACGAACCACGCGGTCGATGCGTGCTACCAACATATTGTAGGCGAACATAGCCAGAATACCTACAATCAAACCACCGATGGTAGTCACCATCGCTTGGTACATACCTGTTGAAAGCGCTGACATTTCGATAACTCCGCCGGATGTTTGAGCCATGTTGAAGAAAGTCTGAACCATACCCAGAACGGTTCCGAGGAAACCGAGCATAGGAGCTCCCGCTGCGATGGTAGCCATCAGCACAAGTCCTTTCTCCAGTTTGCTAACTTCCAGGTTGCCGACATTCTCTACGGCTACTTGCACATCTTGCATCGGGCGGCCAATACGGCTGATACCCTTTTCGATCATGTGTGCCGAAGGAGTGTTGGTCTGTTTGCAGAGATTGACTGCAGAGTCGATTTTCCCATCGTGGATATAGTCGCGAATGCGATCCATGAACGATTTGTCTTCCTGGGTGGCTTTTTTCAGAATAACCAGACGCTCGATAAAGATATAGCAAGCGCCCGCCAACAGAATAGCCAGGATGATCATAATCCATCCGCCATACTGCGCCATCTCAAACAAGTTAATAGACTCTTGCACAGGTTCTTGTGCCTGTTGTGCCAACTCTTCTACGAGAGCAGCCGTAGTGTCAATTTGAAGTAACATATCTTATTTTTTTAGTAGTTCCAAATACTCTTGTATTGTTTCCTGAATACCTAGGTAGAGTGAATCACAGATGATGGCGTGACCGATGCTAACTTCTGCGGTCCATGGGAAAGCCTTGATGAACGGCCGCAGATTTTTGAGATTCAGATCGTGGCCCGCGTTCATCCCCAGTCCCAGTTCGTGCGCTTTCATCGCCGCAGGGCGATACATATCGATCGCACGTTTCGGATCGGTTTCAAACAGTTCTGCGTATGGACCGGTATATAGTTCTACGCGATCGGCACCTGTGCGTAGCGCATAATCGACCATCACCGGATCCGGATCAACGAAGATGCTGACTCGCATTCTGGATGCATGTAACTGGTTGACCACGCCTTTCAGAAAATCCAAGTGCCGCTTGGTGTTCCAACCATGGTTGGAAGTCAGTTGGCTAGGATCGTCCGGAACAAGCGTGACCTGAGTAGGTCGTACGTCTTCCACTAGCGCCAAGAACTCGTCAGTAGGATTTCCTTCGACGTTAAGTTCGGTAGTTACCATCGATTTGAGTTGGTACACATCTTCTTTGCGGATATGTCGCTCGTCGGGCCGTGGATGAACGGTAATACCTTGTGCACCAAACAACTCGCAGTCTACGGCAAAACGCAACACGTCAGGCATATTGCCTCCGCGTGCGTTTCGCAGCGTAGCTACTTTGTTGATATTTACACTCAGTTTGGTCATTATAGTTGAGCGCCTTGAGCGTTGAATTCTTTACCGTCACGGATAATGATGAGTTGTCCGTTGCGGAGGATCTTGGTTGCTTCTTTGCCTGCCTCTACATTGTTGATGGCGTGCGGAGTATCACTGGTGGTGAAATAGCGAATGATTCCGATAGTACCATCGTTCCATGCTACCACTTTGTCTGCGGCAGTTCCGTTGATGAGGGTCGTAATCTTGCTTTTGTCCGGTCTGTTTGTCGATTCCCATGGGAAGGCTGCCCTTACGAAGTCTGGTTGCAGGATAACTCGAACCTGATAACCCGTATTAGCTTCAAGTGTTTCCAAACTGGATGGTAAGAGAGTTCCTGTCGAGTCGAAAAGCGTGACACTCTTAATCTTATACAAAGCACCTTCCGGAAGAATAACCTCAACAGCAGAACCATTTGCAGGATCTCCAACTTGCGGAGTACCCACTTGGATATTAACCTCTGTAATCAGTTTCGGCATGAAGACCGGAATAATTTTTTGGGAAGCATCGCTAGCCAAAGGAATAGTAACTAATTCGTTGTTGTCAGGATAGTATTTGTTTCCATTGTACTCGATGTGCGAGAGAGGGAAACATTGAATAGTATCCTTTGCATCGTCTAGCGCATAATAGCGTGCCGTAGGATAGATTCTGTATACGAAATTCTCCCACCCACACACAGGCTCGCGCTCAACACGACCGCTGAAAGAACCTTTTTGCGAATAAGAGCTTGTTTCTGTGGCATTGTCAATTCTACGATCACCATGTCCAGGTGCGCTCTTTGTGCCTTTCTGCATTAGACGTCCTTCCTGATAAGGAGTCCAGAGGTTTTCGTTTTCGTCTTCCATCATGTATAGTTCGGCCAGTTCATCGTCGCAAGTAGTAGTATTGATAATGAAGAGCGTAAATCCATCGGACATAGCGCCAAATACATTTTTCCCCATGCCCGGAACACCTGCCGGCAGATATACTTTCGACGAGGTAATGCCCATAAATGCGGAGTCGCCGATAGTGATGGCATTGTCAAGAGAGAGACTGAACTCGGAGAGTTGCTCGCAGTTCTCCATACAGTGTTTGCCGAATGTGCGAACGGATCCCCATCCATCGATCTCAGTATTTTCCATTCCCCAGAAGAGGTAATCGCCTAGTCCGGTAACCGAACCACCGGTCATGTCAATATACTCGATCTGCTTGCGCAAACTATAGAAAGGTGACTCAGTCGCTTTAGAAGCAGTGGTCCCGAGAGTGGCATCAATGAGCTCAAACTGAAGATATTTCAAATTGGAACCTTGTGTGCCTTGCAGAATATCAGCACCCAATTTCTTTACATTATTCAAAGCGAGGAAATTGTTTTCAGGAGTAGAACCGGTAGCGGTGTTTTTGAAAGCGTGGCTCCAGATCTCGGTCACGCCATCCAAATTGACATTACACAGGTCGAGCGAAGTACAACCTTCGAAGCATCCTGCGAATAGCTTGATACCATTGGTTGGGGCCTCTGATGGGAAAGTAACAGTATTCAGGCTAGTGCAGCCCATGAAAGAATAACCAAGCAACTCAATCTGTGTGCGATAGCCAAACTCAATGCTTTTGAGGGCAGTACAATTTTTGAAAGCACTTCCTTGAATAGTTATAGTTTGCCCGGTTACCCCTGTAATCCTGAGCGTTTCCAGTTTCTCGTGATTCTCATAAGCGTTCGCTTTTACTCGGTCAAAAATGTACTTAATGGTGGTGGTACCAGATGTTTGCGTTATAACGCCAGGAACAACGAGTGAGGTGCAATTGTTATAACCCATGATACCCTTTGCAGAGATGGTGTCTTTTTGGTTGAATTGATCCAACCCAATGATTTGCATGTGGCAGTTGGTCGCTTTTCCTACAATTTCAACGCTGTAGCACTCTGCAAACATATGCCTGTTAGCATCGTATAATTGGGTGCCTTCGGTAGGAACTTGAGCTCTCATGTTTGTAGTGATGAAAAGTGCTGCGATAGCGAGCAGCAAAGAATAAAGTTTTTTCATACGGTTAGTATTTTGAGTTAGTAAATGTTGATTTCCACATTTTGCGCTGCAAAATTACAACAATTTTTTGATATATGCAAGAGTTTAATAAATTTTTATTAAAAATAGTCACAAAAAACATAATATCCGGCTGCCTCATACCACAAAACCCCCAGACTCTACGCACCTAAAGAAGTGCTTGCGTTTTTGGGCAGTCAAAAACTGCACATTTATATATACTACGTATATATCACCAATTTACTATCGTGAAGAAATGCCTCGGATGGC
>DBVU01000104.1:1371-7940 GCA_002308195.1 Bacteroidales bacterium UBA1256 | reverse complement strand
CGCGACCCTTGCGGTCACGCAGCCGTAGGCTCTAGGGTAGTGACGTACAGGGTAGGAACGACCGCCTTTTTGTATTAGGCAAAAATGTACATTTATATATACATAGTATATATCCCGGATTTACTATCGAGACATTACCGAGACGTTTTCGAGAGATAAATCTCCTTTTTTCACGCAAAAAATTTGCATATATGCAATTTTTGTAGTAATTTTGCAGCGTTTTTTGTGTACTACGACTAATTGCCGAACGCGATATGACGATTGCAGTATTTGGAAACGCGATGAAGAGCGAGACGTTGCAAGAAGTGCAACATATCTTGCAATTTATGACAGAGAAAGGCGTGAACGTGCTTCTTTCTCAAGAGTTGCGACAGGAAATGAACCTGCGTGAGTATCCGGGGTTCCCCGAGAACTGGGATGGCGATAGGCAACCGGAGAACGTGTATGGCGAGCCGATAGATTTTGCCCTGTCGATAGGTGGTGATGGTACTTTCTTGACTAGCGCCGCGACCATTGGAGACAAGAATATACCTATTCTTGGTATCAACTACGGTCACCTGGGATTTCTGGCAGAAGTGCAATCGCAGGACGTGGATGACATTCTGCACAAACTGATTGCAGGCGAATATACGATAGAGCAGCGCAGTCTGCTGCAACTGACTATTTTGGACAAGGATGGGCAGAAGCGAGATGGACTGATTTTGGCTCCAAACGCGCTGAACGAGATAGCTATTCTCAAACAGGGTTTGAGTAGTATGCTTTCGATAGAACTGAAAGTGAATGGCGAGCGTCTGCACACATACCATTCGGATGGTTTGGTACTGGCTACTCCAACTGGAAGTACGGCCTACAACTTGTCAATTGGTGGTCCGCTGATGGTCCCGCAGAGTCGAGGAATAATCATCACTCCTATAGCTCCGCACAGCCTGACAGTCAAGCCGTTGGTAGTGCCTGACGACTGGAAATTTGACATCCGCGTTGAGAGCCGCTATGATGCGTACATGGTTTCTGTGGACGGTCGTAGCCAAACGCTCACTCCGGATATGAGTCTGCACATCGAACGTGCGCCATACACCGTGAAAGTGGTACAGATAGGTAATAACAGTTTCTTGAAATCGCTGCAAGCGAAATTGAATTGGGGACGATAATGATATTAGATTTTATTACATGGGATGTTGACCCGATATTGATTCATTTCGGGGACGGAGGAATTCGTTGGTACGGCCTGTTTTGGGCCATCGGACTCTATGCATGTTGGGCAATCAACGAAAAGATGTACAAACACGAGAATTGCCCGAAAGAGTGGGCGGATTATCTGTTCTTCTGGATGGCGGCGGGCGTAATCATCGGTGCGCGTCTGGGCCACTGTTGGTTCTACGAATGGCATGATTGTACAGATCCGATGTTGGCTCCATATTGCCAATATATGAATATTTCCACCGAGCCGTGGCATCTGTTTGGTTGGGCGTTCAATTACCGAAATCCGTACATAGAACATCCGTTGATGCTCCTGAAAATCTGGGAAGGCGGCCTCAGTAGTCATGGCGGAGGAATAGGCTTGATTGTTGCGGCTATTCTGCTCAATAAATACAAGTACAGCAAGTATCCACAGTTCCAAACCAGTTGGATTTGGATACTCGACCGACTCTGTGTCGGCGTTTGTGTGACGGCTGTGCTGATTCGTCTGGGCAACCTAATGAATAGCGAGATTTACGGAGGTCCGACCGATCTGCCATGGGGATTTATCTTTGTTCGTGACGGCCAGACTGTGCCATGCCATCCTACGCAACTCTACGAAGTAGCTTATTGTTTGGTGGCCTTTGCCGTTACACTGCCGCTATACTTGAAGACGGATGCACGTCGCCGCGAAGGATTGCTGATAGGAATATTTTTTGAGATAGTATTTGTGACGCGTTTCTTGCTCGAGTTTATCAAGAACGATCAGGAAGCTTTCGAGGCGGGCCATGTGCTGAATATGGGGCAATGGCTTAGTATTCCGTTTATCGCGTTGGGAATTTTCTTGATTATCCGCGCGTTTAGACGTCCGCTTCTGCCTGTCGTGGAGCAACAACCGGAAAGTATCGACCCCAAATATCGTAAGAAATGACCAAACAGGATCTGCGCATCATATACATGGGAACGCCCGAGTTTGCGGTTGCTAGCTTGCAGGCTTTGGTGGAAGGCGGCTATAATGTGGTAGCGGTGGTTACCATGCCTGACAAACCTGCAGGGCGCGGACATCAAGTCCAGTTTTCCGATGTGAAAAAATATGCGCTATCGGTTGGTCTCCCGGTATTGCAACCGGAGAAACTGAAGGACGAAGCATTTGTAGAGGAACTACGTTCCTATCGCGCTGATCTACAGATTGTGGTGGCATTTAGAATGTTGCCCGAGATTGTTTGGTCGATGCCTCGTCTGGGTACATTCAATCTGCATGCATCGCTTCTGCCGCAATATCGCGGTGCCGCGCCTATCAATTGGGCGGTGATCAATGGCGATAAAGAGACCGGAGCCACGACCTTCATGCTGAAGCATGAGATAGATACGGGCAATCTGATTCTGCAAGAACGCATCTCAATCGGCGACGATGAGAATGTGGGCTCGGTTCACGACCGACTGATGGAGATGGGTAGAGGATTGGTTACTCGTACAGTGGACCTGATAATTGATTGCGAGACGCGTGGTGTGGAAGTGCCTACTACGCCGCAACCGAAAATAGGCGAACTGCGCTCTGCTCCGAAAATCTTCAAAGAAGATTGCGAGATTCGCTTTGCGGAGAAATCGGCTATCGAAGTGAAGAATTTTGTACGCGGACTGAGTCCGTATCCTTGCGCGTGGGCCAATCTGACGATTGCGGGACAAGCGTTGGAGAACGTGAAGATATACGCCGTGGAAGTTGTCAGCAATCCAAGTCAAAGTGCGAAAGATATAGTTGTTCCATGCCGCGAAGGTGCCGTGCGTATTCTGGAATTGCAAGTGCCCGGAAAGAAACGGATGGACGCAAAAGCTTTTCTCAATGGATTACATAGCTCTCATTGATAAGTACTACGCTTCTTCGCCGAAATTGCGAAATGTGTTACTGACACACAGTCGTCAAGTGGCTGACCGTGCGCTGCAGATTCTGGACAAGCATCCGGAATGGCAGGTGGATCGTACGTTTGTCGAGGAAGCGGCTATGTTGCACGATATTGGAATCATCTTTTGCGATGCACCGAAAATCTACTGTTTCGGGCCGCATAAATATATCGAACACGGCTATCTCGGCGCGGAATTGCTACGCAAAGAGGGATTTCCGCAACACGCTTTGGTGGCAGAACGTCACACGGGCACAGGAATCACGATTGAGCAAGTAGAACGCGAGGAGTTGCCGATTCCAGAGCGCGACTATTGTCCTCAATCACTGGAAGAGAAACTGATCTGCTACGCAGATAAATTCTATAGCAAAAGCCACCTCGGAGAAGAAGTGGCTTTAGAAAAACTCAAGGCCAATATCTGGAAATACGGCCACGATGCCATCGTTCGTTGGAACGAACTGGAGGCGTTGTTCGGCTGATTAGAGGTGCACGCCAATTCCTCCCTTGAAAAAGGCATCGGCACCAATATTCACTTCTGCCAAACCATATACTCGCTCATTGCCGAAGCATACGCCAATAGGCGTTACGTTGAAGTCGGGTAAGAACGTATAACTTAAGTTATATGTTTTGCCGTCGCTATCGGTGTAGCCGTTGATGTAGCGATTTTCGCGCAGCATAACACCCGGTCCGACATCAATGCCCGAATAGAGTTGTACGTGGCGCTTGTTGAGATAGGTGAACTGCGCACTAGCCATCAGCGCTACTGTGTGACCGAACGATTTCCCCTTCTGCGTAGTTTTCTCCTTGTCGGTATACATGTCATGCGAATCGCCTTCCCACGATCCCTTAAATCCCACACGCAGCCAACGTAATACCTGATAATGGTATTGCATGCTGTAAGAGCCGTAGTACATGGCATTGTCAGCATGGTCTAGGGCGGAAACCCAAATGTCAACAAAAAGTCCGCGGAAGGCATAGTATCCGCTCGGAGCACCCACACTGATACTCAGCGAGTTGCGATATTCACTCCAATCATATTCTTCTGCTTGCACCGCCATTGATCCCATCAACGCGAGTGCCATAATGCATACACAAATAATTCGTTTCATATACTTGATGTTTTTGTGGTTGATTATCTGAATTTATGCGCGAAACCGATGGACAGCAGTTCGCGGAATTGAATCTTAGCATGGTCGTCCCCCTCCATGATGACAGATGTATCGTAGCGCGGATGAAGCATGAGGCGGGCCGACATAAATCGATTGATGATAAAATCGCAATTGACCTCTAAATCCAGTTCTACGTACTTGTAGTTGGTGTACATGTAGAATCTCGATTCTAGCGACACTTCACGCACGGGTTTCCACGTATATTCCACGCGCAAACTGCTACCGATGTTATGTTGCGTTTGTTCACCTGCTTTCAGTCCGTATTCGGTCACTGTGACTCGGGCCGTGTCCATTACATGTGTCATCTTGTACGACACAGGCGAAACAGAGATACTCAGTCCCTTGACAGGTTTGTAATCGAGACCTAAGGCGGTGGTGAAGCGTACGGGAGAGAACGGACCGGACTTCAAATCGTGTGAATTGGACTTGTAGGTAGGTAGCAATCGCGTCTCAAACTCTGCGGAAACAGAACCGAACAATTTCGGCACAATCTGCAGGTTGGCTTTGCTGTACAGACGCAAAATGTCGTCGGTCGTATTCACTTTGTGAATAGAATCGGCGGAAATAGTGGAACCACCAATGCGCCATTCACCCGTGTTCTCCCACGTAAAACGCTCGCCGTAGTAACCTATTTGCCCCTTGAAGATACCTAGTCCGGCAAAACTGCTCGAACCACCTTGGTACCAGTTAGGCGTTACATATGTTTGCGTGACTTGCAGCATGATAGTGGCTTCTTTGCGCCAACGAGTATGCATATCGCGTATGGCACGCAGCACATCATTCCGGTCTTCTTCCTCATCTTTGATCCACGATTTCTCAATCGGGATATACGGCATATCTGTAACTACTTGTCTCACCAATTGTGCATTGACGGCACGTAGCGAGTCAATCTCAGCAATCTCTCGTTTGAGCGAATCCAGTCGGATGATTTCGGCCAATGTCAGTGTGTCCAGTGTGTCGTTTGCGTGGATTTGTTCTCCCTGCTGCGCAACCAATTGCAGCAACAACATGTCGATATCGGAGGCCTTAGGCTGATCTTGCAATTTGAACGTGTCCGGATAGAGTTGAACACTATCCGAAACTACGCTTTGTGCCGCCAAATGACTGACGGCACAAAGAATCATAGATAATATGGTTATCCTAATTCTCAAATTTGCATTCTTCTGTTTTGGGTATTATACACCTTGCGCACCTAAGCGACCGTGGCATTGTTTGTATTTCTTTCCACTGCCGCAAGGACATGGATCGTTTGGACGTGGTTTCTTATCCACACGCAACGGTTCCGGGCGTTGCTGCTCGCGCGTGTCGCGACCGGCTGCTTGCGCCATACCAGAAGCTTGAGCGGCTTGTTGTACCGCATCCTTCTGAGTGCGATAACGGCTGTAATCTTGGCGGCGTTGCTGTTGGGCTTGTTGAACGCGGTCCGGTTCTTGTGCATAAATCTGGCCACGCAACAAGATAGCTATAGCACGACGATTCAGTCGGTCGAGCATATCTTGGAAAATATGGAATGATTCGAGTTTGTAGATCAACAACGGGTCTTTCTGCTCGTAACTAGCATTGCCTACATCACGTTTCAGTTCATCCAACTGACGAAGATGCTCTTTCCATTCGTCATCGATGACCAGAAGCAACATGCGTTTCTCGAATTCGCGCACTACCTCTTTTCCGTGAGTTTCTGCCGCATTTTTCAGGTTAACGGAGATGTTGTACACATGCTTGCCATCGGTGATAGGAACGAGAATGTTCTCGTACATCTGACCTTTGGTAGCATATACCTGTTGCAGAACAGGATCGGCTACCTGAATCAGTTTGTCCATACGACGCTTGAAACTGTCGAGCGCAGCCTCGGCGAGTTGTTCGCTCAGCACATCACGTCTGCCGTGATTGAAGGTGTCTTCGTCGAATGGCAATTCGATAGCGAAAGTCTGCATCACATCGAATTTCAGTCCTTCGTAATCATTAGCCTGACGTGCATCTTCGAATATACTCTCAGCCGTGTCGTAAATCATGTTGGTGATATCTACGCCGATGCGCTCGCCCATCAAGGCGTGGCGACGTTTTGCGTAAACCAGATTACGTTGCTTGTTCATCACATCGTCGTACTCGATGAGTCGCTTACGGATACCGAAGTTGTTCTCTTCGACTTTCTTCTGCGCACGTTCGATACTGCTGGAAATCATCGAATGCTCAATCATCTCACCTTCCTGGAATCCCATGCGGTCCATCACTCCCGCAATACGCTCAGAGCCGAACATACGCATCAGGTCATCCTCTAGCGAGACATAGAAGACCGAACTACCCGGGTCGCCCTGACGTCCTGCAC
>DBVU01000104.1:0-1301 GCA_002308195.1 Bacteroidales bacterium UBA1256 | reverse complement strand
TTGATATCCGTACCACGACCGGCCATGTTGGTTGCGATAGTCACCACTCCCGCACGACCTGCCTCGGCAACAACTTGAGCCTCCTGTTGGTGGAGTTTGGCGTTCAACACGTTATGCTTGATCTTACGCAAGGTAAGCATACGGCTGAGCAATTCGGAAATCTCGACACTGGTAGTACCTACTAGTGCAGGACGTCCTTGGTTAACCATCTCCACAATCTCGTCGATAACGGCATTGTATTTCTCGCGTTTGGTACGATAGATACGGTCGTTCATATCGTTACGCGCGATTGGCTTGTTGGTAGGGATAACTACCACATCGAGTTTGTAGATATTCCAGAACTCGCCCGCTTCTGTTTCGGCAGTACCGGTCATACCTGACAGCTTGTTGTACATGCGGAAATAGTTCTGCAGGGTGATGGTAGCAAATGTCTGGTTGGCACCTTCTACCTCCACATTCTCCTTGGCTTCAACCGCCTGGTGCAAGCCATCCGACCAACGACGACCTTCCATGATACGGCCGGTCTGTTCGTCCACAATCTTTACCTCACCGCCATCAATCACGTAGTCCACATCTTTCTCGAATAGTGTGTAGGCTTTCAGCAATTGATGAACCGTGTGCAGACGTTCGGATTTGATGCTGAAATTGGTGTAGATATCGTCCTTCTTCTGCTGTTTTTCCGTAGCAGACAAGTTGCTGTTCTCTACATCTGCAATCTCACTTCCCACATCTGGCATGACGAAGAAATTCGGGTCGTCGGTTGAACCGGTTAGGGCATCAATACCCTTGTCGGTCAATTCGATGGATTTGTTCTTTTCGTCTATGACGAAGTAGAGCTCATCGGTGGCAACGTGCATGTTTTTCTCGTTCTCTTGCATGTAGAACTCTTCGGTCTTCTGCATGCGCACTTTGACGCCCGGTTCGCTCAAATATTTGATCAGGGCCTTGTTTTTCGGCATACCTTTGAACGAACGGAATAGGGCCAATTCGCCCGCTTCGCGCTCTTTGGCATCGGCCGAACCCATTTTGGCTTTGGCTTCTGCCAGAAGTTTGGTGGTCAAGGTGTTCTGCTGACGAACCAACGAAGCCACGCGATCCTTGTATTCGTTGAACATCTGATCCTCGCCACGTGGTACAGGTCCGCTGATAATCAACGGAGTACGTGCATCGTCAATCAAGACAGAGTCCACCTCATCGACAATGGCGAAATTGTGTCCGCGTTGTACCAAGTCGAGTGGCGAATGAGCCATATTGTCACGCAGATAGTCGAAGCCGAACTCGTTGTTGGTTCCGAAGGTGAT
>DBVU01000094.1:1395-7020 GCA_002308195.1 Bacteroidales bacterium UBA1256 | reverse complement strand
TATCCTACCCATACCTATAATATACATAGTATATTATCCCGTGATTTTGATTTTGTATCAAGCTTACAATTGGTTCAGACTTTGAATAGGATGAAAAAAGCGGAGCGCGCGATGCGTTCCGCTTTTGTATGGTTACGAATGGTCGTGCGACACATAATTGGACTATTGACGGCCTAAATACCATCCAGATTACGCGGTTGATCGTATCTGCCAGGAATAGTCAACAACCCGGTTCGATTGTCATGATGGCGAGATTTTAGAATCCAGGATTATTTTTCTTTGAGGATGAAAACGGAGGTAATGTAGGCTTTGCCTTTGTACCAGCCGTGTCCACCGGCATACGTCACCCGAGAATAGACCGAATCAGACTCGTATTTGCCCGTTAGGTCATGGGCGATGAGCATGTGACATTCCATCGGGAAATCGCCTTGTTTGTAGGCATGATATTGGCCTTCGCTGTTCGTATAAAGTGTGTCAGCATATTCATGCCAGGATGTATGGCCCGAGCCATCTTTCCATCCCGAGCGATGCACGATCTGAATTTCAGGCAGCGGTTTGCCATGATCGTCCATAGCCGCGCCATCTATCGTAAGATCAGCATACGGACAAGCGTACATCCCACAACTAAAAGTGCCAAATCCTAATAGGCTGAGAACTGCGCCAATGAGCGT
This sequence comes from Bacteroidales bacterium UBA1256, assembly GCA_002308195.1. The sequence continues at coordinate 6,349 of DBVU01000094.1, read as the reverse complement.
GTTCATCCAAATTTTCGCTTTCGTTTTCATAGGTCGAAATCTTAAAATTCGGTGCAAAGGTAATGTAAATTTCGCGAACATACAAATATTTGGGTTGGGAAAAAGTTGGGAAATTTGCACATATCAAAAAAAAGTAGTACCTTTGCGCCGAAAATGCGCAAAAGAGTTTCCATAGTATTGATATTGTTAGCCGCGGCGATGATGCTGATGGCGCAACAGAACGTGGGCGTGGGGCAGAAACTGCCGCAGGTACGCGGCTTGGAGAATCAGGGATGGAGCGTTCAGCACTCCGTGCTCAGTTTCGACTCGCTGACCATCTATTTCTCGGCCAAGCAGCCGGGCAGCGCGCATTACGAACTCTTTGCCATTCGCGCCGAAGGGTGGCGATGGGGAAAGCCGGAAAAGCTAGAGGCGAAAAACGATAGCGGAGACAAACTGTGGCCGACGATTAGTAGCGACGAGCAAGAGATGTATTTCGTTTTGCGTAGCGAAGGACAAGAGGCCAGCGGACGTATATGCAAAGCCGTGAACCACGAGGGCAAAGGCTTCACCGACGAAGGGCCGATCATTATCAGCGGGCAAAATGATGCACGTCCACAGATAGCGGAAGATAACCGCACTTTTACCTTCTACCGCTACGTGGAAAGTAAGAAAAAGAGCGGATGGATGCTCCATCGCTCGGAGAAAATGGACGAGCACAACTGGATTCTGCCCGACACATGCAGCACGGCGCCGCAAGCCCATCCGATAAGCGTCATCACCGGTACTGTTGTTCATTCGTACGGTCGTCGGCCGCTAGGCAACGGGCGAGTATATGTGTACGACGCCATCACCCAACAACTGAAGCAGATAGCGCGTGTGCATAGTGTCACAGGCCGATTCCGCATCGCCCTGCAGCAAGGTGAAAGCTACCGACTGGATATCACAGCTGACGGCTTCTCGCATTTCTACGAGATGGTGAAAGTGGAGCGCCAGGAGGCGAAGACCGAGAGAGACCTGGGCGAGATAGCGCTGAGCGAGAAACTGCACATCGTGCTCAAACTATACGACAGCGAGACGCAAGAGAGTCTGGGCGAGGAGAAAAAAGACCTGAGTCTGGGTTCGGTTTATCCGATCGCCCTCCATCGCGCGGGTTACAACGACACTACGCTGACGTTGAACACCGAACGCCAAGTGCTGTTCGCCGAAACCGAGATAGATGTAGCACTTCGTCCACAAAAACGGCGCTATCACATCGATGTAGTAGATGCCCGCAGCGGCAATCCGATAGACAAAGCCGAAGTGCGCATGAACGGCCATCTGGCTCCACGCGACACGGCCCTGCGACTGGGACGCGATGTGGCATGCTCGGTCAACGCAACCGGTTACCTTTTCTTCGACACCGTAGTCAAAGTGAAGAGTCAGGCCGAACAGACAGAACAGATACGCATTCGCCTGCAGCCGATAGAGAAAGACCTGGTAGTGCAACTGCGCGCCATTCAGTTTGCCTACGATTCGCACGAACTGACGCGCGAAAGTAATCAGCAGTTGCAGCAATTGCTCAGCCTGATGGAACAGAACCCCACTCTGCGCATCGAGTTGTCAGCCCACACCGATGACCGCGGCACGGACAAATACAACGACCGTCTGTCGAGTCTGCGCGGCGAGAGTGTAAAGCAATGGCTGCTCAGCCATGGCATTGACTCGCAACGCATCGAGGCCCGCGGATACGGCAAACGTAAGCCACTCGTGGCGAATGATAGTGAAGAGAACCGCGCGCTGAACAGACGTGTGGAGATAAAAATCATCGATTTCTAAATGCTGAGAACCAAAATCATAGGACTGATGTTGTTGCTTGCGACCGCACTGTGCGCGCAAGAGAAATACAACGTGCTACTGGAGCGTGCAGAACAAATGACGCCCTATGAGGCCATTTATCTGCTGATGGATTATCAGCAAAACAAACCCGAACACGCCAATGTCTATTACCAGTTGGGCAACCGTTGCTACGGCCTGCTGGACGGACGCGATGCGCTGCATAACTACCGCGAACTGAGCGAACTGCTCTATCGCTCGAAACTATTCTACGGCAACTGTCTGCATTTCGCAAAAGACCAAAAACTGCCCGGTTGGCAGTACGCCGAGATAGCCAATGGCGAGAAGAAAATAGAATACGCCGCACTGGAATCCTATATCCGTCCGCGACTGGCCGAAGTAGCACGCCGACAGACGGCTTGCGACAGCATTCACCACAGCCTCTATCGACTAGTGGAACAATACAACAGTTGCCAGGCACTGTATAGCCGTTTTCTGACGCAATATACGCGCGAAAAAACAGCCCATCTGGAACTGACGGCTACGCAACGCACCGAACTGGAACAGCTGGCACGCGAATCGGCCGGTCTACGCGAACTGATTGACGCCTATTTGGGCGCCCTGGCGCTAGACCCTATCAACGGCTACAATCCCGCCTTCCGCTGGCAGACCATCGAACTGTACCGTCTGGACGGACTGACCAGTAGCGACTTCATGAACAACGATATCGCGTTGTGGGATTACAGCAGTTGGGTCAGCCAGTTCCTGCGCGAGCAAAAAGATGTGTACGAGCGACTCTACAAAGCCGTGGATAGCGAATATGAGAGACTGACCCTAGAAGTGAAGCGCTACCGCGTAGGTGCGCGCGTCACAGACAAGACCGACGAGGCCATCGTAGGGCGCTGCAAACGACTGGAACTGACCAGCGAGAAAGCACTGGCCCTGAGCGGCATGCAGACTATCGTTCGACTGGGCGCCATAGAGCAACAACTGGCAGAGACTAAAGTACCGAAGAGCGTCAGAGAACTCGTTCCGATGCTGCAGATGGCCAAGAGCGGCCAAGAGACGATGGAGAACGGCCAATGGACAGGCAACGAGATGAAAGGTGTGGCCGATAGCGCCATGACGCTGATTCGCGCCCATCTGAGCCGTCTGGCAGGTCCTCTGGCGGCCACACAGCAAGCTACGCACATCAGTCCTATCAACGGCGAGACAACGACCTACCCCGTCGCTTACGGCGAACATGTGCACGCCCTACTGAATACGACCGACGGATGGCGTTGCGTCGTAGTCGATGACCTAACGAACACGACGCGTGTGTTAGACCTGAACTACGAAATGGCCGTGCGCACTACGATGCTGCAAATAACAAACGAACACCCACTCGTCTTTGCCGAAATGCCGGAAGGCGGATGGATGCTCGTTACAGATAAGAATTTCTATTTCCTTAAGGCGCAACGCGATTGATATCACGCGGGAACATGGAGCATTCCTTCACGTTCGCAATTCCTAAGAAACAAGCCGTAATACGTTCCAAACCAATGGCAAAACCGCCATGGGGAGGCATACCGTTGCGGAAAGTGTCCAGATAGAAACGGAAAGCATCAGGATTCATACCGCGACGAATCATCTTGTCACGATACTCCTGCTCCTTGTGGATACGTTGACCACCGGAAGTGATCTCCAGGCCACGCATCAGCAGGTCGAAACTCAGCGTCAGGCTCGGATCCTCGGGATCGTCCATCGCATAGAAAGCGCGGTGCTCGCTCGGGAAATGAGTAACGAAAACAAAGTCCGAACCAAACTTATCCAATGCGTACTTGCAGATAGCACGTTCCTCTTCCGGCGCCAAGTCATCCTCGCCGCGGTGATCGGCCTCGCACAGACCGTTCTCGAAGAGAATCTCATGCACCTCGCTCAGTTTCCAAGCAGGCACTTGTTCCGGCAGCACAGGAATAGTGGCGTTCAGCAGATTCAGCTCATGCGCGCACTCTTTTTCTACCGTAGCGATGATATGACGCAGCAGAGCTGCTTCCAAGGTCATCACGTCTTCCTGACCCTTGATAAAGCCCATCTCGACATCGAGTGAGATATACTCGTTCAAGTGGCGGCTGGTAGCGTGTTTCTCGGCACGATAGGCCGGCGCGATCTCAAAGACGCGCTCATAGACACCGACGCCAATCTGCTTGTAGAACTGAGGACTCTGAGCCAGGTAAACCTGCTTGCCGAAATACTCCATGCGGAAGACATTAGCACCGCCTTCGGCACCCTCAGAGACAATCTTCGGAGTGAAGATCTGGGTAAAGCCATTGGCAGCCAGGAATTCGCCAAAAGCACGAGCGATAGTGGACTGCACCTTGAGAATACCCATATCACGCGGGTTGCGGAGAGTAACCTGACGATTGTCGAACTTGTAGCGCAGGAGTGTTTCCTCATCGCCGAACTTCAGCGCGTTCATGTCGATCACTTCCGAAGTAGTCGGACGCGAAAGAACACGAACCTCGTCCACAGCTATCTCAATCGTCTTGTAGAACGCTGCAGGATCCTTGATGTTAGCTTCATTCACTTTTCCGGTCAGCGTGACTGCCATCTCACGGCAAAGGTCATTCATCGTAATAGCCTCGCCCTTCTCGTCAAAGAAACGCGAACTGTCGTTGCTGACAACGGCCTGAAGCAAACCACGCGACTTACGCAGGACGATGAATCCACCCCACTTGGTCACGCGGACATTGTGAATCATACCCGAAACGGAAACAGATTCGCCAACCTTGCAGTTGGCGAGATCTGTCACATTTTCGTTATGCTTGGTTGCATCCAAAAACATAATTACGTGTAATGCTTTAATGTGTGATTGTTAAGCCTCTTTAGCTTCTTCTGCCGGTTTCTCTGCAGCAGGTTCCTCTGCCTTAGGAGCCTCCTCGATTGGGGCCTCTTCTACAGCAGCGACCTCTTCTTTGGCAGCCTTCTTGCCGGCACGACGGGTGGTCTTCTTAGCGGCCTTCTTGGTATCCTTCAACATATTCTCGTTGTAGTCAACCAATTCGATGATACACATCTCAGCAGCGTCGCCCAGACGATAACCGGTACGCAGAATACGAGTGTAGCCACCCGGACGGTTAGCAATCTTCTCACCTACATTCTGGAAGAGTTCGGTAACGAC
>DBVU01000094.1:169-1266 GCA_002308195.1 Bacteroidales bacterium UBA1256 | reverse complement strand
AGCATAGCAGCGCGGTGGTTAGCTTTGCGGCTAAGGTGGTTGAATTTTTTATTATGACGCATAATAATTTGATGTTTAAAGATTAATGTTTACAGGATTAATCCAGCGCACGATAGCGCGAGATATCCATTCCGAAAGCTAAACCGTTACGCTCAAGCAGTTCGTCCAACTCGGTGAGAGATTTCTTACCGAAGTTGCGGAACTTCAAGAGGTCAGCGCGGTGATATTTAACCAACTCGCCAAGGGTCTCTACCTCAGCAGCCTTCAGACAGTTGAGGGCACGAACACTCAGGTCCATGTCTTGCAACTTCTGGTTCAGCAGCTGACGCATGCGGAGAATCTCCTCGTCCAAGGCATTGCTGTGCTTCTTGGTCTCTTCCTCCAGAACGATGCGCTCGTCGGAGAAGAGCATGAAGTGATAGATCAGAATCTTAGCAGCCTCAGTCAGGGCCTGTTGCGGAGTGATAGAACCGTCGGTGGTAATCTCAAGAGTCAGCTTCTCGTAGTCGGTACGCTGCTCTACACGATACTGATCAACAGCAATCATGACATTGCGGATCGGAGTGTAGATAGAGTCGATAGCGAGAGTGCCGATTGGATCGTCCTTCTTGCGATTCTCATCACCAGGAACATAGCCGCGTCCCTTGTTGATATTCAACTCAATCTCAAAATCAGCAGATTTGTCCATCTCGGCCAGTTGCAGTTCTGGGTTCAGCACCTCGAAATTCTGCAGCACAGTGTTGAACTCTCCTGCGCGGAAAGCGGTAGCACCGTGTACATGGAGACGGATAGACTCGGTCTCTGCCTCGATTCCCTCCTTGCGGATGAAACGAACTTGTTTGAGATTTAAGATAAGGTTGGTTACATCAGTGATTACGCCCGGAATAGTGGCAAATTCATGATCAATACCACTGATTTTGATAGAGCAGATAGCATATCCCTCCAAGCTGCCGAGCAGTACACGACGGATAGCATTGCCAATCGTAATTCCGTAACCTGGCTCGAGTGGGCGAAATTCAAAGATGCCTTTGTTCGCACTCGAATCCAACATGATAACCTTGTCAGGTTTAATGAAATTTAATATTGCCATGAATTTA
>DBVU01000094.1:0-164 GCA_002308195.1 Bacteroidales bacterium UBA1256 | reverse complement strand
TGCTCCTTGATGTTCTCAGGAATGTCTGCACGTGCAGGAACATTGAGCAATTTTCCGGCTTTGTCAGCCTCGTTCCACTCCAACCAATTGTATTTAGCGTGGTTGAAGCCTTGAAGCGATTCACTGATTACCTCGAGAGATTTAGCTTTCTCGCGAACAGCCAC
>DBVU01000002.1:18018-25512 GCA_002308195.1 Bacteroidales bacterium UBA1256 | reverse complement strand
TTTCAATTTTCATTTTTCTTTTTTCATTTTGTTATAAACAAGTATCTCATTGAGTCCGATGAGCACCAGGTTCTTCTCATACTGGAGTGTTCTGGTCTCGGTACGCGACTTGCGCACGTTGTTGATCACAAAGGCTGCGTTTCCGCCGGTGATGAAGGTTCGGTAATGCGGTGTCTTCTCTTTGAGCGTCCGCATGTATCCNNAAGGTACGCATGTATCCCTTGACCTCGTATGCCACTCCTCTGATGACGCCGGCAGCGATCGCATCGCGTGTGTTCTTGCCAAAGAGCGGAATCAGTTCATTCTCATCCACCTCCACCAGCGGCAGTTTCTTGGTCATACGCTGCAGCATGGTGAAGCGCATCTTCAGTCCCGGTGCGATGTTACCGCCCATATATTCCCCTTGGTCCGACACAAAATCGTACGTAATCGCCGAGCCTACGTCGATGATGAGCAAGTTCTCGTTCGGGCAGAGACTCTTGGCTCCCACCGCGGCTGCCAGACGGTCTTGACCCAAGGTAGCGGGCGTGTCGTAGCAGTTGGTGATGGGCACGGGTGTCATGTGATCAAAGAGCACGAAATGCTGTGAACGGCGGTTTAATGTATTGACCACAGCAGCCTCGATGTTCACCACCGACGAGATGATCGAATCGGTGATATCATAGAGGTCGAACAGACGCTCTACGTCGGCAGACGAGAAGGACTTGTAGATAAAATGGTTCATTATCTTGCCTTCGTCCGTCATCAGCGCCACTTTCGTTCGGCTGTTTCCCTGGTCAATGCATAGGTTCATAGCATTCAGCATTCAGCATTCAGCTTTCAGACCATGTTGGAGTATAAGAAACGCTTGATGGATTTCTTCGGCGTCTTCTCGAACTCGTGCGGATAGAGTTTGACAATCGCAATCTGCTCGTACGCCGCCAATTCAGAGTTGACCTGCTTGCGCGCATCCTCCATATATTCGTCAAACTGCTCACGCGTCATGCCACTTGCGTCCACTTCGTTGTAATCCGGGCATACCAGTGCAACCAGACGATTGTCTTCTTGCTGCAAAACCAATGATTCCAGGACGTAGGGCATATTGTTGATTTTGGCCTCAATCTCTTCCGGATATATATTCTGTCCACTCGGGCCGAGCAGCATAGTCTTGCAACGACCTTTGATGAAGAGGAAGCCATCCTCGTCTATCAGTCCCAAATCGCCCGTACGCAACCAACCATCTTTGGTGAACGACTCCTTGGTGGCTTTCGGATTCTTGAAGTAGCCGGTCATGGTATTCTCGCCACGCGTTACAATCTCGCCAATTCCATCTTCGTTCGGATCCAGTACTTTCACTTCCATGATACCCGGTAACGGTCTACCGCACGAATACTGCTTGCTGCCATCCTCATACTGAGTGAAGCATATAAGCGGCGCACATTCGGTCATACCATAGCCCACCGACATTGGGAATTTGATGCGATTGAGGAACGCCTCCACCTCCGGATTCAACGGAGCGCCACCAATGATGATCTGTTTGAATTGGCCACCAAAAGCCTGTACCAATTGTTCGCGAATCTTGCCGCACACCACTTCATCCAAGAATGGCACTTTGAGCACCCAACTTACAGGCGGTTTCTGAATCTGCGGAACAATCATCTTCTTGTATATCTTCTCCAGAATCAAAGGCACGGAGAGGATCAATGTCGGTTTCACTTCCGCAAAAGCCTGTAGCAAGATCTTCGGCGAAGGAGTACGGCCTACCAGATAGGAGTGTCCTCCGGCAGCCAGGCAAGCCAAGAAGTCAAATGCACATCCGTACGCGTGAGCCAGAGGCAGGAAAGCCACGTGGCGCGCACCGCGGAAAGTCAGATGCGACTCGATGCCGTAACGGATATTGCCGGCCAAGCCATTCAGAGGCATGATAACGCCCTTGCTAAAACCGGTTGTTCCACTGGTATAGTTGATTGAACCTATTTCGCTATTCGGACGCTCCGCGTAGCGCACGTCGGCTGCGGTATAACCTTTCGGATAACGCTTGTGGAACAGGGCGTTGATTCCCTCCAGGCTGATCTTCTTCGGATCTAGCGTCAAAGAGAACGGATGCCAATCGTTCAGACTAACAACGACCAGCACGTTCGGAATCTGGTCCAGTTCGATGCCTTCCCAATTCAGATTGCTGATAAAGAGCAGCTTCGACTCCGAATGATTGACAATATGAATGGCATCATTGGCATGAAAATCCTGCAGAATAGGTACAATAATCGCGCCATAAGTCACTGTCGCCAGATAGACAGCCACCCAGTTGCTGTTATTACGGCCCATGACCGCAATCTTGTCATTCTTCTTGATGCCACACTCCTCGAATAGGATGTGCAGTTTGGCAATCTTCGTGGCCAACTGACCATAGGTCAGCGTCACGTCTGTGCCATAGTCTGTCACAGCTTCTGCGTCCCAGTTCTCGCGAAACGAGCGCTCGAAGTACTTGACAAAATTATATTTCTCTTCTGTCATCATAGTTGATTCAGAATACTATTGTTTCGGTTTTGCAGTATAGACGCTATCAACGATAAACTGGCTGTTGCCACGCCATGGCAGAGTACCTCTGTAGCGTTTCCAGTGGAGTTTAACGCCTGTATTGGCGCCTTCGTTCAATTTTTGTGCCACGCGCTCGTCCACTACCGAGAACTTAAATTCGTTCGACTGAATCGAGCCTTGCACCTTGGTATTCTTCAGACCAGTCTGAATCATCTTGCCTTCGTAGGTCTTGAATAACCAACCTTCTTTTTGGAAATAGTTGATATCTCCTTCATTCACGCCATCGGCATATACGAAGCAGAACTTAAAGTAGATGTACAAGCCTAATGCCAATACGGCAATGACCGAAATCCATGTAAAAACTTTTCCTCCAGTTGTCATAACTATTTGATTTTTTATTGATTTTCTTTTATCATCAGGGCACTCTTTCGGCCGCAAAAAGCCATAATACCCAATTTCGGCTGCAAAAATACTACTTTTATTTCACATATGCAAGCGCGCGCGAACTTTTTTGCACTTTTTCCACCAAAATTCCTTCAAAATCTTAATAAACGTATACTTTTTTGTGGTCGAGAAGTTAACGAGACACATACGAGACTTTACCGAGACATAAACGAGAGCACTACGAGACATTCTACACAGACAAAATCTTAATCAGAGTACATTTTTTTGCCAAACATTTGCGTATGTCAGAAAAAAGCAGTAAATTTGCAGCGCAAATTTGAAAGAAAGCATGGAAGACGAACGCTATTTACGTTTACTGAGTGAGAAATTTCCGAACGCCCAAGCCGTTGTGACAGAGTTGATTAACCTGCGCGCCATCCTCTCGCTACCGAAAGGTACCGAGCATTTTGTGAGTGACCTACACGGCGAATCGAGTGCGTTCATACACATGATAAAAAACGCCTCCGGCGTGGTACGCAAAAAAGTGGACGAAGTCTATGGAGACACACTAAGCGAAGAGGAGAAACGGGCACTCTGCGCACTCATCTACTACCCGGATGAGCGACTGGAGCTCGTGAAACGAGCATACGAAGAGCCTACCCTAACCCTCCCTGAAGGGAAGGAACTAAAAAACCTAGACGATTGGTATCGGATACGTTTGAGTCAAGTGGTAGAAATTGCGCGTGCCGTGACTATCAAATACAGCCGTTCGAAAGTGGAGAAACTGTTGCCGCAAGACTATGCGTACGTTATCCGCGAACTGCTACACGAATCGAACCTGGAACAGCACGACCGCCAGACCTACTACAACGCTATCATTGAGGCGATAATAGAGACCGGTTGCGCAGACCAACTATTGATAGCCATCAGTTATCTGATACATGGACTGACCATCGACACACTACACATTGTGGGCGATATCTTCGACCGCGGACCGGGTGCAAGCAAGATTCTCGATGTACTGTCCACCGTACGCGATTTTGATGTTCAATGGGGCAATCATGATATCGAATGGATGGGCGCTATGGCAGGTAATTTAGCGCTTCTAGCGACTGTGCTTCGCGTATCTATCCGCTACGCGAACATAGAAACCCTCGAAGAGGGTTATGGTATCAATCTGCTGCCTTTGGCCAATTTCGCCATGACCATCTACGGCGATGATGCTTGCACCATCTGGCAGACCAAAGATTTCGAAAACAATCCTCGCCTGACACGTTCGGCACAACTGATGGCTAAGATGCACAAAGCTATCTCCATCATCCAATTCAAACTGGAAGGCCAGACTGTACTTCGCCATCCGGAGTGGAACATGAGCCATCGCGCCTTGCTAGACAAAATCGATCTGCAGAACGGAACGATAACGATAGAAGGCAAAACTTATCCGCTACTAGACACCAATCTGCCGACTATCGATCCGAAAGATCCATACGCGCTCAGCAAGCACGAACAGGACCTGATGAACCAACTTTGGCGTTCGTTCCGCAAGAGTGAGAAGATGCAGAAACATCTGCGCATGCTCTTTGAGCATGGTTCGCTCTTCCTTGTACGAAACGGATTCCTACTCTACCACGCAGCTATTCCGCTGAATGCAGATGGCAGTTTCACAGAAGCCGATGTTTGCGGCAAGCGTGTCAAAGGACGCGAACTGATGGAACGCACGGACGAGATTATCCGCACGGCTTACTATGGCACCGGTCGCGCCAAAGAAGATGCATTGGATTATATGCTTTATCTCTGGGAAGGAGAGTTCTCGCCGCTCTACAACAAGGACCGGATGACTACTTTTGAGCGTTATTTCATAGCCGACAAGGCCACGCACGAAGAGCAAAAAGGCGCTTATTTCACGTTGGCAGACGACGAGAAAATCTGCAAGCAGATCCTTCGCGAGTTTGGGTTGGATCCGCAGACCGGCCGCATCGTAAACGGTCATGTACCAGTTCGTACTATCAAGGGCGAGACACCAATGCGCGCCAATGGCCAACGATTCGTCATCGATGGCGGATTCTCCAAACCCTACCAGGAGAAAACGGGCATCGCGGGCTATACGCTTATCTACAACAGTCACGGCATTCAGTTGGTAGAACACGACTCGTTTGAGAGCCGCGAGCAAGCCGTTCGTTCGGGCAACGATATTCACAACCGAATGTTGCTACAAGACTTCTCCGGCAAACGTATCCGTATCAAAGATACGGACAAGGGCAAAGAGTTGCTCGAACAGATTAACAGTCTCGAACAACTTCTACAAGCTTATCGCAACGGTTCTCTACGAGAAAGATAGTCTCAAGGTAATTGTTCCTTAACGCGCTTCAGAAACAGGCGTAACGAGGATAAATGGCTGCCGTATTTGCCAAAATCGTACGTAACACTCGGCACATCGCCCCAACAGCGTTGTAGATGTGCTGCGTTGGTAAAGCACACCACGTCATCGTTGGTGGAATGAAATACATATACCGGCGTTTTCGGTCTCCAACTCGGACAAATGTTTTCTCCGCCTACAGGATCATTATCCAACGGATAATGCACCAAACTGGAACGCAATAGGCCTTCGTACAAACGCTTGGTCTGCAGGTGTGTTTTGTCCATTCCCTCTTTCGTCATCCATAGATCCAAATCCGTGCCGGGCATTCGGAGAAAGAGCGAAATAACCGAATATTTCTTCGACGCAATATTCTCGTCGAACATATTATCCAAATGTGGAGTAAAGAAGTCGCTCCGCTGCAGATTCAATCCATACGCAACACTGGTTCCCATGACTAGCAATGGGACAGTCATCGCCAATCCCACTCGATTGGTCGCAACCGCTTCATCGTACGTTGCCGCCACATCGTAAGGCCCGCTTCCTGCAAAACAAGCCTTCACCGGAAAACGATTGGCATACTTTTCTTCCAGCAGTTTGAGCGTCCATAGAGAAGTGGCCCCTCCTTGCGAGAAACCGACAATATAGATACTGTCGTTTGTCTTAATCTGCAAGCTATCTAGCACATGGCGCGACGCCGTCAACATATCAACACAATTGATAGCTGTCAGTTCGCCATTCAAATACGGAGGAAAACTGTCACGCGTCACGCCATAACCGATATAATCGGGCATGACGAGCACGTAATCATCACGAAAAACCTTTGCCTCAATAGGCGTACAACTAGATGGCACTTCGCTATTTGCGCCAATCGTATAATGCGTGATGAGCATAAGTCCTTTTGCGGGCTGATCAACCGGATAACTGATCTTACCGGACAAACGAATGGGCTTACCGTACTGATCCTCAGACGGATAGAGCACTACGTGCTCATTCACACGGACAGCCGCACTGAGACTCAGCGCCACCAACAGAAGAACCCCTATTGCGCGTATTCTAGACACTATACAAGTGCTTTGACATTATCTTCTACACTACCAGGCAACAAATCCACAGGACGCAACTCAATCATCGTCTTAGCGCCGTATTCGCCACGTTGCTGCATGCGCACAGCAGCACGGGCACAACTAACCATTACCTGGCCTGTCAACGCGGGATTATTGATTTGCATATTGAATTCAAAGCGCTGATTGTGCGTTTCACCCGAGACACCCGAACGAACCAAATTAACGCCGTGTGCCACATTATTGAGCGCATCGACGCTCTCTACTGCTATCACATGAGTCTCGTCGTGTGCAAAATAATCGTCCTTCAGCAGAGCCGCTTCAACTTGCTTAAAATCAGCACCTTCTTCGAGTTCGATATATACCATACGGCGATGAACACCCGTGCCCAAAGGAATGGTCATGCTAAGCGCATTCTTCACTCCAGGGATAGCCTTTGCTGCTACCGAATGGCCCATCGAACGACCAGGGCCAAAATTGGTATACGTAATGCCCTTGGGCGCCATAGCCATCAGCAATGCCCGCACCACGCTATCACTTCCCGGGTCCCATCCTGCCGAGAGGATACTAACCGAGCGATTGGCCACGCACTGAGCGTCCTGTTGCGCACGGAAAGACGAAATCTGGCCGTGAATATCAAAACTATCGACGGTGCAGATACCCTTGCGTGCCATGATGGTGGCAAAGGCGGGTACTTCACGCGTGGGAGTACACAGCAGTACCACGTCAGCCTGCAGATCGTCCAGGTTGTCGTCGTGGTGATAAATACCGGCCAACTCCAGATCCGGAGCGGCTACAATGGCCTGCTCAGCAGCGCGACCTATATTGCCATAACCTAAAACAGCTACACGTATCATATCTATTTTTTGTTTAGTTTTTCAAAATTTGGCGCANNTGGCCGTGAATATCAAAACTATCGACCGTACAAATGCCACGCGCAGCAAAGAGCGCAGCAAATTTAGGCACCTCACGCGTTGGAGTACAAAGCAGTACTGCGTCTGCCTCGATACTATTCATGCAGTCATCATGGTGAAAGATGCCGGCCAACTCCATATCCGGAGAAGCACAAACAGCTTGTTCTACGGCACGGCCTATATTGCCGTAACCGACAATAGCAACTCTAATCTTTTTCATCTATATGATCCAATACTTTCTTTATTCGTTCCAGTTCTT
>DBVU01000002.1:17631-18008 GCA_002308195.1 Bacteroidales bacterium UBA1256 | reverse complement strand
CATCCGTTCCTGGAATTGCTCTATCTCCTCTACTTTCTCTTCCTTCAGCGCCTGACGGTAAGAAGTACGCATAATGCTTGCCAAAATCCACAATGCGACACCTATTATCGCGAGAAAAATCAAAACTATCTTATCTATCGGAAAAGCGTAGAGCAAGAAAAAGACACCTAATATCAACATGCCCAACAGGCTGTAAAACAAAGCCGCCAAGCGGAGATATTTCTGACTCTTTTTCATTCTACAGTAACCGATTTAGCCAAGTTACGCGGTTGGTCCACATCGCAACCTTTGACTACCGCAATATGATACGCCAACAATTGGAGAGGCACAACCGTCAATAGCGGAGTGAGGCATTCTTCTGTGGCGGGCACTTCAAT
>DBVU01000002.1:0-17519 GCA_002308195.1 Bacteroidales bacterium UBA1256 | reverse complement strand
AATGTGGAGCAACCACAACCACCGGCATCTCTTGCGACACAAGTGCTATCGGACCGTGTTTCATCTCTGCAGCCGGATAACCTTCGGCGTGTATATAGCTGATTTCCTTCAGTTTGAGAGCCCCCTCCATAGCCACCGGATAATTGTAGCCGCGCCCTAGATAAATGAAATTCTGCGCATAGGTGAAGGTCTTTGCAAACTCAGCAATCTTCTTATCCTGTTTCAGCACACGCTCCATCTTAGTAGGAATACGCCCCAGTTCGCGAACGATATTCAGATATTGCTCCTGAGCTATTGTCCCCTTCTCGCGACCGATACACAGTGCCAACATCGTCAATGCTACCACTTGGGCTGTAAAGGCTTTTGTACTGGCAACACCTATCTCCGGCCCAACGTGCGTATAGCATCCACTGTCGCTAACACGCGGAATCGACGCTCCTACCACATTACAAATAGAGAAGATAAACGCACCTTTCTCTTTCGCCAGTTGGATAGCGGCCAACGTATCTGCGGTTTCGCCTGATTGAGAAATAGCAATTACCACATCATCTTTGTTGATAACGGGTTTGCGATAACGAAATTCGCTGGAATACTCTACTTCCACAGGAATTTGAGCGAACTCTTCGATGGCATACATAGCTATCAGACCGGCATGCCAACTTGTACCGCATGCAGTAATAATAATGCGCTTGGCTTTTAAGAAACGCTCTTTGTTGTCAATAAAACCTGACAGGGCGATATTATCTTGCCGCACATTAACACGGCCTCTCATCGAGTCGGCCAACGTACGCGGTTGTTCGTATATCTCCTTGAGCATGAAGTGCGGATAACCGCCTTTCTCCAGTTGACTGAGCGAAAGTTCCAGTCGCTTGATTTCCGGAGTCTTCTGCACATTGCCGATAGTCGTGATATCGACATCTTTGCCTAGCTGCAGACTTACTACTTCTTCGTCCTCTATGTAAATCACCTGGTCGGTATATTCCACGATAGGCGTGGCATCAGAGGCTAAGAAATACTCATTCCGGCCGATACCTACTACCAGTGGAGAACCTTTGCGCGCAGCTATCAGGCGATCCGGATGATCCTTGTCTAATATTGCAATAGCATAAGCGCCCACTACTTGCTGCAACGCCAACTGCACAGCCGTCTTCAGGTCTACGTGTTTATTCTCCTGAGTATATTCAATCAGTTGAACAAGGACCTCAGTGTCTGTGTCCGACTTGAAGGTATAACCTGCCTGCTGCAGACCTGCTTTCAGCACGGCGTAGTTCTCAATAATGCCATTATGGATGATAGCCAAGCGTTCACTCTCAGAATAGTGAGGGTGCGCATTGACGGCATTGGGCTCGCCGTGAGTAGCCCAACGGGTATGAGCAATGCCGATAAAACCGGTTGTATCTTTCTCTGCTGCAAACGATTCCAGTTCGGCCACTTTGCCTTTGGCCTTATAGACATTCAATCGTCCCTCGGGATTGATTAGCGCTACGCCCGCACTGTCGTAACCACGGTACTCGAGACGATGAAGACCCTTAATCAGAATCGGGTACGCATCACGTTTGCCTATATATCCTACAATACCACACATAAGGTTATTTACAATTTAGTCATTTACCATTTACAATTCAGACTGCAAAAATACTGCTTTTTTCTGAATTATGCAAGATTTTTCATTCTTTTTAATGCCATTTTGGCATTCTTGCCACTTAGATAGCACTGCAAGCCTTAAAAAAACTCAGGAAGAGAGGATGCGGATGAAGGACCGTGGACGAATATTCCGGATGGAACTGGGTGCCTACAAACCACTTATGACTCGTTATTTCGATTATTTCCACAAGGTCTGCCGAAGGATTGACTCCCACGCACTGCATCCCATTACGCTCATAATCCGCTTTGTAGGCGTTATTAAACTCATAGCGATGGCGATGGCGTTCCAGTATATTTTTCTGATGTCCATATGCCTCATAAGCGCGGCTTCCTTCTCGCAGTACGCATTCGTAAGCGCCTAGACGCATCGTGCCACCTTTCTGCGTAATAGTCTTCTGCTCCTCCATGATGTCAATCACATTATGCGGAGTTGTCTCATCCATTTCTCGACTGTTGGCATCCTTGTATCCCAACACGTTTCGGGCGAACTCGATAACCATCATTTGCATGCCCAAACAGATACCGAAAGTCGGTATGTCGTGCGTGCGAGTGTATTGGATGGCTGTTATCTTGCCTTCTATACCACGTTGACCAAATCCCGGACAAATAATCACTCCCGCCATGCCACGCAATTGTTCAGCTACGTTCTCCGGGGTTATCTGTTCACTGTTGATAAAATGCAGAACAGCCTTCGCATCGTTGTATATACCTGCCAGATTCAGACTCTCGCGAATACTTTTGTAGGCATCTTGCAAGTCGTATTTACCTACCAGGCCAATATGAACTTCTCTGGTGGCAAGGCGCTGCTTGTCCAAGAAATCGAGCCACGACTGCATGTCTATTGTTTCGCTCACAGGCAATCCTGTCTTATGTAGAATAGCGGTATCCAGACCTTGCTGCAACATACTGACAGGTACTTCATATATACTGGGTTTATCTTCGCTCAGAATGACGCAATCCAGATCAACATTGCAAAACGAAGCTACTTTCATGCGCATTTGATCATCCAAATGGCGTTCTGTGCGCAACACCAAGACATCTGGTTGAATACCCATACTTTGCAGTTCTTTCACACTGTGTTGCGTGGGTTTCGTCTTCATCTCCTCTGCGGCTTTCAGGTAAGGCACGTATGTCAAGTGCACGTTCACCGCATTGCGTCCTAACTGCCAACGAAGTTGACGTATAGCCTCCATAAACGGAGCACTCTCGATATCACCAATCGTACCACCTACTTCGGTAATGACGAAGTCGAGTTGTTCATCTTGCTCGTCCTCACGTAGCATACGACGCTTGATCTCATCCGTGATGTGCGGTACCACCTGAATGGTTTTGCCTAGATAGTCACCACGACGTTCGCGGTCGATAACGGTCTTGTAGATACGGCCCGTAGTAATGGAATTGCTGCGCGTAGTATGAATGCCTGTGAAGCGCTCGTAGTGTCCCAGGTCCAGGTCTGTCTCCATTCCATCCATCGTTACGTAGCACTCGCCGTGTTCGTATGGATTTAGAGTGCCCGGATCAATATTGATATAGGGATCAAACTTCTGAATGGTTACTTTGTAACCACGCGCCTGGAGCAGTTTGCCTAAACTGGCCGAGATGATACCTTTGCCCAGAGACGAAACCACTCCACCGGTGATGAAAATATATTTGGTTTGCTGTTCCATTTACAATCCTTTCATTCTGATTAATGCTTCTTCACAGGCCTTTCTTGGAGAGAAAGCCGAAAAACGGACATATCCTTCGCCCGCAGGACCAAATCCAGAACCGGGTGTACAAACGACTTGGCATTGGTTAAGAAGCAAGTCGAAGAATGCCCAGGAATCCATCTTATTCGGCGTCCGACACCATATATACGGTGCATTCTCGCCACCATAGACCTCGTAGCCTAAGGCAGTCAGTCCACCCGATATTACCAGCGCTGTCTGTCTATAGTAGTCTAGATTAGCCGCCAGGCCCTTCCTACCTGCCGGAGTATAAGTAGCCATGGCTGCTCGCTGAGCCACGTAGGATGTGCCGTTATATTTGGTACACTGACGGCGTAGCCACATAGTTTGTAGACCGGTTTCTTTCGGAACGATGGTGTAGCCACAACGCACGGCTGTAAATCCTGCCACCTTGCTATAACTGCGCACTTCGATAGCCACCTCTTTGGCACCGGGAATCTCATAAATGGAGTGCGGAATATTCTTGTCCTGAATGAAACACTCGTACGCTGCGTCAAAGATGATAATACTCCGGTGTTCGCGAGCGTAATCGACCCATCGTTTGAGTTGATCGTGTGTCAGCACAGCACCCGTAGGATTATTGGGGAAGCAGAGATAGATGATATCGGCCTGCTGTTTTGGCAAATCCGGAACAAAGTTATTCTCCGCATGGCTGGGCAGGAAGATAATATCGCGCCCCGCCATCTTGCTCGTATCGACATAAGCGGGGTAAGAGGGATCGAGAATAGCCACACGGTTGCTATTGTCAAACAGTTCGCTTAGGTTACCCAGGTCGCTTCCTGCGCCATCCGAAATAAACACTTCCGACAAGTCCAGTTCTACGCCACGCGGACGATACTCGTTGTCAATAATGGCCTGTTTAAGCCAAGGGTATCCTTCTTCCGGTCCGTAGCCGCGAAACGTCTTGGCGGTGGCCAGTTCGTCCACCGCACGATGCATCGCATCGATGATAGCGGTGGGCAGTGGTCGTGTAACATCTCCTACACCCAGACGCAAAATATTGGTGTCTGGATGAGCGGCCTTGTAAGCTTGCGTACGATTGACAATTTCCGTGAACAAATAACTGCCCTTCAGTTGCTGCAAATGGGTATTGATGGTCATCTGTGTTCCTCCCAAAGATAGATTCCACGAAATACTTCGGTAGCAGGCCCGGTCATATAGACTTCGCCATCCTCGTCAATGCGGATAGAGAGATCGCCGCCATTCATGTGTACGACCACTTGCCGTTCGGTTATGCCTTTCTCCACGGCTGCCATAACAGCTGCGCAAGCTCCTGTGCCACAAGCCATTGTCTCGCCGGTACCACGTTCACACACACGCATTCGGATTTCCTTGCGGCTAAGAACACAAACACATTCTATATTCGTTTTTTGGCGTTTGTCGGCCCAACTATCTGCTGTCCGTATATAGTCGAAATGGGTATTCAGCGCTTCCAGACTATCAACAAACAGCACTTCGTGCGGATTACCCATCGTTTTGCCCATAGCCACTGTGACTTCGGCAACGATATTGTCGGGTGTAGCCTTCAGGCTAAGATGCTTAATGCCTGACAGCGTTTCTAGGGTCATCTGTCTGCCACATAAGCCCTGTTCGTAACCGTATTTGGCTACGCAACGCGAAGCATTGCCGCACATCTCTGCCTCACTACCATCGGCATTGAACATCCGCATTCGGAGGTCTGCTACCTGGCTGGGCAGGATCAGTACGAGACCGTCTGAACCCACACCACGATGACGGTCACTTATATCGCGTGCCAACGTGTGCAGGTCGACTTCGGCCAGCATTTGTGCTGTCTCGGGCACACAACAGTCTATATAGACATAGTCGTTGCCAAGACCATGCATCTTGATGAAAGGAATCTGCATATTAGTGAACGAACAGCAGTTCGCGATACTTAGGTAGCGTCCACAATTCATCGTCCACAATCATCTCCAGTGCATCTGCATGTTCGCGAATCTCTGCCATCAGAGGCAGTACATTGTCGTGATAGGAAAGAGCCTTGCTGCGTTCATCCGGCTGATGATTAGCCGTTCGACGTGCGTCTGTCATCTTCTCCACTCCCTCTAGGATAGCACTCGAGTGACGCTCTATCTGACGAATAATACTATAATCCTGTTCGTTCAGACTGGCTACTTCGTCGGCGTTGAATATTTGTTTAACCGCTAGTACGTTCTGGAGCAGCATGGTCTGATAGCGCTTGGCAGCAGGCAACACATGGTTAACAACCAAGTCACCCATAACGCGGCTCTCTATCTGAATCTTCTTCGTATAGGTTTCCCATTTCACTTCGCAACGACTGTTCAACTCGGCCTCGCTCAGCACACTTGTTGTCTTGAACATACTGATAGTCTCAGGCGACAGATAGCGGTCGATCACCAATGGCACACTGGTCTCGCAGTCCAATCCACGCTTAGCGGCTTCTACCTTCCATTCATCGCTATAACCGTTGCCGTCGAAACGAATGGCCTTGCATGCCACGATATATTTCTTGATGACGTCAAATAGAGCGCGCTCTTTGGGTTCTCCCTTCTCGATACGCTTATCCACTTCGTCCTTGAAGTTGATCAGCTGTTCTGCAACCGCCGCATTTAGAGCCAGCATAGCGGCTCCGCAGTTGGCACTGGAACCAACAGCACGGAACTCAAATCGGTTACCCGTAAAAGCAAACGGCGACGTACGGTTGCGATCTGTATTGTCTAGTAATATCTCAGGAATGTTAGCTACACCTAGTTTCATCTCCTTCTTGGCGTTGATAATGATTCCTTCATCTGCCGACGCACGCTCCAACTTATCCAGCACTTCTGTTATTTGCTTACCTAAGAAAACGGAAATGATAGCTGGAGGTGCCTCGTTTGCACCTAGACGGTGTTCGTTGGTTGCACTTACTATACTGGCTTTCAGCAGGCCATTGTGACGCTGAACGGCCATCAGCACATTCACAAGAAAAGTCACAAACTGCAGGTTCTGATACGGATTCTTCCCCGGAGCCAGAAGATTGATGCCCGTATTGGTCTGTAGCGACCAGTTGCAGTGTTTACCACTTCCGTTCACGCCCGCATATGGTTTCTCGTGTAGCAATACGCGGAAATGATGGCGCTGTGCTACACGGTCCATAATGCTCATTACCAGCAGGTTATGGTCATTGGCTAGATTAACATCCTCAAAGATAGGCGCCATCTCAAACTGATTAGGTGCTACCTCATTATGTCGCGTACGAACAGGTATTCCTGCCTTGAGTGCCTCATATTCCAAGTCGCGCATGAAGGCTAACACGCGCTCAGGTATTGCGCCAAAATAATGATCTTCCAATTGCTGATTCTTGGCACTTGCATGTCCCATCAGCGTACGACCGGTCAGCATCAAATCCGGACGAGCGTGATAGAGCGCTTCGTCCACCAGGAAATATTCTTGCTCCCAACCCAAACTCGCATGCACATGTTTTACCTGCTTGTCAAAATAAGCACATACCTCACGAGCTGCATGGCATAGCGAAGCCGTCGAACGCAACAATGGAGTCTTGTAATCCAACGCCTCACCGGTATATGCTACAAAAACCGTAGGAATACATAGCGTATCTCCAATCAAAAATACCGGAGAGGAAGGATCCCATGCTGAATAGCCACGGGCTTCGAATGTATTACGTATACCACCACTCGGGAACGATGAAGCGTCCGGTTCTTGCTGATAAAGGCTATCCCCACTAAACTCTTCGATCAGCGCGCCGTTCTTCAATGTAAAGAATGCGTCATGTTTCTCTGCCGTACCGCCTGTCAATGGCTGGAACCAGTGAGTAAAGTGCGTTGCTCCATGCTCCATAGCCCACTTGCGAATACCAATTGCCACGATGTCAGCAATGTCGCGATGAATAGTGCGACCGTTATCGACATCGTCAAAAAGCTGATCCAAGACCTCCTGCGCGATAAACTCTTTCATTCTGTCGCGCGTAAACACGTCACGTGCAAAATAGTCCTTCACTTTGCCTTCCGGCTCAATAACCTCGACGGGTTTATGCTCGGCGGCTGTTTTTAACGCTTCAAATCGGATGTTACTCATACTTTTGACGTTGATTTTTGTTTTTAATCGGATTAATTCTCAAAATTCGTGGCAAAAATACTACTTTTTTTTGATTTGTGCAAATAAAAATGAATTTTTTACGTATTTTTTTCTTTTGAGCCAATCATTTTGCAAGATTTACTTTGCAAAAATCGAAAACTATTTGCGCCTATGCAAAATGATTACTACTTTTGTAGCAAAATTTTGCGATATGGACCCATTAAAACATGAGTGTGGTGTGGCATTAGTTAGACTCTTGAAGCCACTAAACTACTACAAAGAGAAATACGGCACATCATCGTACGGTCTGAACAAACTCTATCTCATGATGGAGAAGCAACACAACCGCGGTCAAGAAGGTGCTGGAATCGCATGCGTCAATATGCATGCTGAAGTAGGAACAGAATACATGCTGCGAGAGAAAGCAATGGGCAAAGATGCCATCTCCGAAATTTTCAGCCGAGTATCCACCGAATGGACCGAAGCGCAGCTATACATGGGACATCTACGCTACTCCACTACTGGAAAAAGCGGTTTGCAATATATTCATCCATTTCTCCGTCGCAACAACTGGCGAGCCAAAAACCTCTGTCTGTGCGGAAACTTCAATATGACTAATATTGATGAAATCTTCAACAAGATAGTACAACAAGGACAGTCGCCTCGTATATACAGCGATTCGTACATTACCCTCGAATGGATGGGTCATCGCCTCGATCGCGAGGTGGAGCGCTGTTTCATAGAAGCCAAAGAGAAAGGATTAGAGAACATAGCCATAACGCACTATATAGACGACCACGTAGACATGGCTAACGTGCTACGCACGACCATGAGCGACTATGACGGTGGTTACGTGATGTGTGGTATGACTGGTTCGGGCGAAATGTTTGCCATGCGTGACCCATGGGGTATTCGTCCTGGCTTTTATTACCAAAATGACGAGGTAATAGCTGTCGCAAGCGAACGTGCTGTGCTACAAACCACCTTTGACCTAGTGTGTGAAGATGTGCAGGAGTTGCCTTCCGGCAAGGCACTCATCATCCACAAAGATGGCACATCCAAGATCGAGACCATCCTGCCGGCTCAGAAACAGGCATCGTGTTCGTTTGAGAGCATCTACTTCAGCCGAGGTTCAGACCGTGATATCTACCATGAGCGCAAACAGCTGGGAGTACAACTGGCCGAACCGATACTGAAAGCCATTGACTACGACACTGAGCATAGTGTATTCTCTTTCATTCCCAACACAGCCGAAGTGGCCTTTTACGGCATGATGGAAGGGTTGCGTAGCCGCGGTCTAAACGTTCGCAGCGAAAAAGTGGCATGGAAAGACATCAAGCTACGTACATTCATAACAGAAGCTGGCTCTAGAAACGACCTTGCATCGCATGTCTACGACATTACGTATGGGTCGCTTCGTCCCTATATCGACAATTTAGTTATCATTGACGACTCTATAGTACGAGGCACCACATTGCGCGAGAGTATCTTGAAGATACTCGATCGGTTGCACCCGAAGAAGATTGTGATTGTATCTAGTTCGCCACAGATTCGCTATCCCGATTATTATGGCATTGACATGGCTCATGTCGAGGAATTCTGTGCTTTCCAGGCCGCGATGGAACTTCTTAAGGACAACGGACTATGGTCTATCGCGGAACAGACCTATTGGGCCTGCAAAGCCGAGATACAACGTCCCAAAGAGGAGCAACGCAATTGTGTATGCGATATATACAAACCCTTCTCCGTAGAAGAGATCAACCGCAAAATGGCAGAAATGCTTCGTCCCGCAGGTATGCAAGCACCTGTTGAGCTAGTGTTTCAGACCCTAGAAGGACTGCACGCTGCCTGTCCTGACCACCCTGGCGATTGGTATTTCAGTGGCCACTATCCCACACCAGGAGGCAACAACCTCGTCAACCTAGCCTTTGTAAAATACATGCAAAGCAGCAAGCTACTGAACAAGTAGTTTCTTCGTATGCCATTGTCCGTCATAGAAGGCCTTTAGGAAATAGACGCCGGACGACAAACCGTAACGGTCACGAAGTTGCCAGCCGGTCAGTTCATCCAGATTTCCATTCAGCGTAGCGATCAGTTTGCCTGTTATATCCATCAGGTAAAGCGCTGTCGGGCCATGCGCGATAGTGGGATCTTGCTCCAGGTCCTTGATATCAAACGGATTAGGAACAAACTGCCCATCATTTGCATCATTAGCATCATTTACATCATTTACATCATTACACTCAGGCATATAACTGAATTCTACAATCGTGCGGACCAACATATCGTTCAGGTGTTCCACCTTCAGGCTATCGGTGGTAGGTTTGAGGTGCGTGTGGCCGATGCCCGAATCATCGGTCAAGAAGAATGAAGTGCCGTTGGTGGCCAACGCGATAGTACGCATCAGCAGTTCGCCACTCTCACCCAAGCCGCTACATACCACAGGCACAATGCGTATGCCTTGCGCGGCCGCGTTGAGTATCTGCTCTTGCATTAGGGTCACAGTGGCCGTATCCTGATGACACGGAGCATCTAATATAAGGAACGCTATGCGTGCGCGTGCTTCATCATCCCAACCGCCACTGTTCAGCGCAGCCATTAGCGCTTCAGGAACGGCCTCCTCGTAATCACCTCCTCCGCCGGCATGCTGACGGTCGATAAACTGCTGCGTAGTGCTTATATTGTCCGTCAGACGCGAGATACGCGTCAGATACTCATCGCCGTGATCACGATAAACCAATGCCCCCGTGCGGATATCCAGACCGCCTGTCGCTTCTTTAGCGCGAGCTATCACATCCTTCATCTCCGCCTGCAGATAGTGCAACTCATCGCCCATCGACCCCGTGGCATCAAATACGAACATCACATCTACGCCACCTGGTGCCTCGCATGGCTCGTCGATTGTTAGAACGGTTAAAGGCGAGAGGTTAGAGGTTAAAGGGTTAGTAGTGAGGGGGTATTTCCGGCCATCCACGCGGACCATTAAGTTTTCGCCTTTCGCTTCTTGCCTGTCGCTTTTAAAGACTAACCCGCGCCACAGCTCTGCTTTGCCCGTATTGTCGGTCACGGTCTGAAAGAGAGTGTTTCCCTGCGCGTCTAGCAAGTCCACCGAGCGATTGGCCAACGGATAACCGGCCTGATTGGTCAACTGAACCGTATAGCGTTCACGCGCTTCCATACGCCAGTCGGCGATAAAGCCCTTATGAGTATCGTTCAGCACATGCTGCCAGAAATTCCAACGGGCAAAATCGTTCACTTCGCCTGCTGTGAGGCGGCCTGCGGAGACGTTGCTGTTGGCGGTCACGCTCTCTTTCTTGCCCGCGTGGGTGGCAGTTGGAGAGGCCATATATACCTTGGCGTCTGCTACCTCATCGACGGCATAGTAGAGCCCATCTTCGGTCTCCGCCGCACGGCTGCAGAGGACGACTTCGCCGCCACGGGTCTTACCCTTGCCTACGTAGCCGCTCTTGCCTGACGATTGACCTGGTTTGGGAGTCAAGGCCACTACTAACGGATTAGAAAAAGGACTACTGATTTTCTTGGTCTCGTATCCTTCGCATGCCACACTAATGGCTTTCTCGCCACTCATCTGACCGGAGGCAAGCACTACGCGACCGTCGAAAGAGGTACGAAAAACGGTTTTGCCAATCGTCACTTCGGCAAAAGGCAACAGAGCTTGTGTCGTGTCCATCACTATAAGCACAAACTTAGTCTCATCCGAAGCCTGAGCGGCGATGGGCGCTGATTTTTTCAGACAGGCAGATGCATGCGATGCACTTGCTATCATAGCCACACTCAGGGCTAACAGGGGTAAAAAACGTTTCATATCTTAGTATATTTGGTTCCTCTGTCTCTATCATAGCAAACTTCGTGCCAAAACAAAAAAAATCACTTAGATAGTTGCATATATCAAAATTTTGTTGTACCTTTGCAGTCGCAAAGGTGTTACATATCGAGTCTTGTAGTAAAAATTGAATATGTCGAAGTTGGAGAGAAGAAGTATTTTTCAACGCCTGACTGCGCAGGATGTGCGTAGTGAACGACGTAAACGGTTATCCAGATTCTATTATGACTATCGTTCCGAATTTGTGTTCGGAATAGTCCTTTCTGCTGTTGTGGTAGTCAGTTATTGGCTATCGCAATTTATCCCTGTCGATATGTTTGAGGACTCTATCAGTCCTATTCAAAATGGTAGCATCATTGCCATCTGTGTTATGGGCGCATGGTTGCTCTTACGCCATAGCGACGGCATCCGCGTACGTAAAATCTGGGCGCATGTCTTGATTTTATGGGGCGCATTGGAGTTTATTCTTCTTTTGCTTACTATATTGTACGACATACCTGTAGTGAAGGCAGGCACCAGCCCTCTGCGTGGCTCGGCAATGGTGTTGGGAAATATGTACGCATGGCTGCTTTTGGTTTATCCCACGGAGGTTCTTCGACCGGGTTGGCTGAACGTTTGGCGGTCGTTGCTACAAGTACTACCATTGCCTCTGTTGGCCGTGTTAGATTATATTTTTCAAGTGGATTTGCGTTGGCTTATTGCCCTATACCCGATGTTCTTATTATGCTTGTTGATGGCGCATGTTCGCGCTTATCGCAAGTGGTGTGAAGATAACTATTCGTCCATGGAGAATATCGAAGTGCAATGGGTGGTAAGGTATATGGTAATGCTGTTTATCGTAGGAGCATCGTATTACTATGTTTGTTTCTCGCATGAATCGTCTCGGGTGTTTACGCAGCAGTTGTTGTTATTCTTTATGATGGCGTATAGTACCGGCCAGATTTTATATCGCCATGACCCATGGGAAGGGCTGAAACACAATGAAGTGGAAGAGAAAGAAGAAACTATTAACGAGGATGAGTCCACGGCTTATTGTGCCAAATTAGAAGCATGGATGGAGGAGGAGAAACCATGGTTGAATCCGGAATTCCGCTTGATGGATTTACGCCGAGTACTACCGTTAAACCGAACATATCTCTCGCAATTGATAAATGCTAAATACGGGTGTAATTTCTATCAGTTTGTGACCAACTACCGCATAGAGGAAGCGAAGCGTTTGATGCGTGAGAATCCGAGGATGAAGATTCAGGATATAGCGCAGCAATGCGGATTCTCTTCGCCTACTATTTTTACGCGCGTTTTTGCTCGCGAAATAGGCGAAACGCCTAAGTCTTGGAGCAAAAAAAATGACAATTCGTAAAAATCAGCGTAGTTTCTCAACTCTCGTTTAATATATATATAGTACGCTTGCGCGGGTGTGAAATTCATTGTAATTTTGCGCCTGATTTTTTGTATAGTATTTGACTCGCATAATTTTAGGTACAATGAAGATACAAAATTGGTTTCTACACATTCTTCTCTGCGCAGCGTTAATTATTCCAACCACAGCGCAAGCGCAATTCACACTAAACCATCAGTTAGGTGCGTATGATTCATTCCAATCTAACGGAATGCAACAGGTGCATACGGAGACGCAGATACTGTATGCCAAACCCGGTGATTGGGTATATCTCTATCGTCCGGAGCGTTCTTCTTTAGTTTCCTATGTTCGGTGGTATAATTATGATACCGATCGAGCTATTCCGGCCTGGTATTCTGCAGAAGAATCACCTGTTGTAAATAAAACAACGCAAGAGCCCATTGCCGCGACACGCATAGAGAGTACATGGCAAAAAGATACAACACAGAATAAATTCAAACCTAAAAACAGTTACGGTTGGTTTGCTTGCGACTACGCTACGGACCGAGTAACCAACACTGACGTTAATTATATCGAAATTAAATACCGAATGCATAATGGCGATTCCATCTATCGAATTGCCTGTGATGAGTCTATCTGGATAGATAACTTCACATGGAATGCCTCCGGTGCGGTTACGGAACCGACTCTCTCCAAACGAATCATTTACGAGATACATCCTGCATCCGAAATGGCAGCAATGATGGAGCCTTGCAAAGACATGGACGGAACCAATGACCAGTTCTTGGAAGAATATGATATGATTGCTCCTACCGGAAGGCAACTCTATATTGGTCCAAAGTATATGTATCGTGGTAGTGGTAAACAAATCAAATTGAAACAATACTACTATTATTGCCACTCCAATTATTATTATATCAACAGCCAAGGTAATTTAACACAACCTACTCAGGATGCCAGTTGGAAATGGTACAAGAATGGGGAGGAGGATCCATCTATTCAGTTAGGGGATCAAGCATCTCAGTTTGCACCGGTAAGCAGTACTACGCCTGGAACGGTTGTTTATGAATTGAAATACAACTCAGCAGATGGTGTTTATTTCAATGTGGCGCGATTCAGAGTAACGTACATGGATAAAAATGCAGTAGGTCCTGCCGTTTCACTATCCACTACAACCAAGAATTTAGCCATGATTTACGAGCAGACCTTCAATTTTGAGGCCCCAAATACCACTAATTTTGCCTTCTGGCTTAATCATTTGGACGTAGAAGAGTCCACATACGCCTACTATAACAAAAACTTAGACGAGTCGCCTTCCTATCGAAAAGTTCGTAAAGGTAATGTAACATGGAGTGAATATGCCATCACCAACAGAAAACAAGTTTGGGTGGATAGCGGAACCGCTCCGCAGGTTTACCAACATAAAGATTCCACGGAAAACGTAACTAATAATGCCAAAGAGGGATATATGCTTTATGTCGATGGTTCGCAGCAACCGGGACAAGTATTCGACCTGAAAGTAAGTACTGATCTGTGCCCGGGTGCAATTATGTATTTCTCGGCTTGGTTATGCGATGTATCCAGTGAAAAAAACGGTAGTAACGGACGTAGTGCACCGAATATGGACTTTATTGTTGTAGGTATAGACGAATTTGGCGTAGAGCACGCGTTAACGACGTTTACCACCGGTGAATTCGGCATCAACGCTCCTGAAGATTTAGCCAATGGAGCATGGAGTTCTTCTAATAGAATGCAGCGTGCTAAATGGCACCAAATCATGTTCCCTGTCCAGTTTACGTCAGAGACGACTTATCCGTCCTATAGAGTTCGTATCATGAATAAGAGTACGTCCTCCGACGGTAATGATTTTGCCATCGACGATATACGTATCTACGTTCAGAAACCACCGGTAGTGCCTATTCAGGCTTCAACGTACGACTGTCCCGCAGGAACGACTGATTCCATCACGGCTTATCTGCGTGTGGACTATCAGGCCATAGACGAATCGAGTACGACATTCTATTACCAATGGCGCGATTTTAACAACGATCCGATAGAGACAACTTATTACAACTACTCGGGTAGTTCCAATATACGCGGCAGCATACAAATTCCTGCGAGCGAGGAAGATATTATCGCCAGTGGAGATACCTGTTCGTCGCTTCTCTCGTTCGATGCGAAATACTATAACACCGAAGTTCCGGTAGTCAAATACGTGAAGGAAAATGTGGATGCAGACGTCGAGCGGTACATCATGTATATCGCCCAACCATTGGTAGTACGAACCAACCATACGTACAATGGTTTTGTTTCTATTCGCGAAGAGGACCTTGGCGACAAATCCGGTTGCGGCACTTTTGCAGAACTGATGATTGCCGGAGGTACACGAATCACTATTGACGGCGAAGCGAAAGGTGACTCAGTGGTGGATATTTGCGGTAACCGATCCTACACACTGGATATCGAATTGACCTATATCTCCCAGAATGCCACGACAGGCGAACTGGAGGAGCATACAACGCCGTGTCGGGCCGATTGGTTGATCGGCGATTCCACATACGTCAATGCCAATCCGGAAGTCTATCGTTATTCTTTCCGCCAGATAGAGGCTGCCGTAGAAGATTATCGAACGACAGACCCATTGGAGATTTCGAAGACGATTGTCAATTATCTGCGTCGTCAGCGTTTGTTGGTTTTGGATACAGTTACGACGACCATGCAACCTTCCGTCTCGCTCAGTTACACGGCTTTCCCGGTTAACGGTTCAGCAGAAAACGGAATGGCGGTTTGTCTTACTCCGCGTTTCCTGCATATCCATCCTAGCACGCAGACGACGAATATGATGATGATTGGTGATGATGAGGAAGAATTGCCGGCGGCTATTGCAGACAGACCACGTGTGATGCGTATTTCTAATGCGAAAAAATCGCAAGGAGAGTTCTACCTCAAGACCTATATCAAAGGCGACACAGGCGTAGAATATGTGGTTGATACGGTCATCTTAGTCTCGTCCACTTGTCCTTCATGGACTCCTATCGGTTTGAGTGCGGAAACGGATGCTATTCGTATGGCAGAGGAGGATAGTATTCGTATCTTCGGTCCTGCACTTGCAACTCTGGAAGCAGGTTACGACTATACTTTCCATGTGCAGTTTAAGGACGAGGACGAAGGGTGCGAACGAGGATTTACCTATTTTACGTTGCGTATCATCCCTGATGAGGTCACATGGAACGGAGGACCGTGGAATGTGGATGACAGTTGGAGTTCGTTTATTCCTATGGCGGAGACGAATGTGTTGCTGCTCCCCAATAAGGACTATAATGTCACTTTCTCTACCACAGACTCAATCTACGATCTCAATTACACCCGCAGCGAGTGCGAAAATATCTATCTGCCAGATGATGCATCACTGGCCGGACAAGAGAAAATACAAATTCACGGAAAGGCCTTCATCGACATCAAGGAATATGCGTGGAAATGGACACTGACATCTATTCCTATTCAGGGTGTTGTCAGCGGAGATCTCTTTGTATCTGCTTCTGAGAGTACGCTGCCTTTTGTGGTGGCTCCTATTAACCAAATAGTTGGCGCAGCGGCAGACGACCGCTCTATCTTCGAGATC
Source organism: Bacteroidales bacterium UBA1256 (assembly GCA_002308195.1). The sequence continues at coordinate 1,269 of DBVU01000002.1, read as the reverse complement.
TATCTCTCTGAGTACAATGCGGCTAGCGACAAGTGGAAAACAGCTAGCAAAAACATGAGCACGCCTTTTGAACCGGGAACTGCTGCAATGGTGGGAATCGATTGTGACAACGATGATGTCAATCCGATTATTCGTCTGCCTAAGCAGGATAATATGTATCACTACTACGACCGCAAGAAGCATACATGGATGGCAGAAGCCGAATACATCACGCGTGACGCCAATTATGGCAAACCGATATACAATGGTGAAAACTTGCTGACTCTCAAAGAGATATACGAGAATGTATATCTTTTCGGAAATCCGACGCTCGCTTACGTGGATATTACCAAACTGGTGGAGGACAATTCTGATAAACTAACCGGCCGCTACTATCTGGAGGCTACAGGAACAGCCAGTGCTCCGAAGAAACAAGAGATGACCACTTTCAATCGCGATGTGAATACGGATGAATATCATGTGTTGCTGCCGCCGTATCGAGGCATTCTGCTGGAAGGCAAAGCCGCTTCGCAAGAAATCACTATCAATGTCTCTTCGCCGCTGATTAATCCGACTGGCAGAAAACCACTACGCAGACAAACCAATACGGGAGAAGTGGCTACAGGCATAGAGAATCCGAACAATAGTACAAACAGCAGAATGATTTACGATATATTCGGCCGATTGATGGGACGCGACTTGAATAATCTGCCCGACGGAGTATATATCATTCGAGAAGGAAGTGTCAGCCGCAAAGTGCTGATCAGGAAATGAGAAAATTAATAAACATCATAATACTTCTACTATGTATATGCACTGCGGCGCGGGCTGTGGTGTATGGTCCTGCGTATAAAGCACCTACCGACAGAGGTATCTACAGCACAGCCAAGATGGCTATCAGTGCATCGGCAGAGAAACCCAAAGTAGTGTTCTACAGCACTAGTCCTGTCTATCTGATAACAACTACCCGGACTAACGTGCAAGAACTCAATGCCGATGGAACGGTACGTGTGCCATATACTACTAACGCTCCTCAACCACGCCGAGGAGGAGGATTGGATATAGATGACGATGATGAGCCTATTGGTGGAATGGTACCTATTGGAGATATTCCGTTCGGATTCCTTCTGATAGCAGCTCTTGCTATGATAATCCTCAAAATCCGGAATGATAAAATGACAGAAAAAAACGCCAAGGGGGGTTAAGAAGAGGGATTTCTACGTAATCCCTAAAGTCTGCCGATGGCATCCTTGCAACCAAAACAAAAGACCTGCTTGCTCAAGTAAACTT
>DBVU01000055.1:22134-29157 GCA_002308195.1 Bacteroidales bacterium UBA1256 | reverse complement strand
TTGTACTACACTAATTGTTTCAATCTGTCAATTTGTTTTCGTTTCGCAGAGCGCAAAAAAATTAGGTCCTTCGTGGAAGAATCTGAATTTTAATGCCCAACTGCGGGAGAAAATAGAAACGCACTTGTTTCTCAAAAGCGGGTGCAAAATTACTGCTTTTTTTTGAACTGACCAAATATTTCTGCATTTTTTTTGCATTTTCTTTGTAACTGCCTGATAATCAGGCATGGTATTTTTAGACCTATTTTGGCCGATTTGGGCCATCCGGCCATTTCTGGCGCATCAGCGGGCAGAAAGCACGATATTTTAATATATAAAGGAACGCGCACGTACGCGTAAGAAGGAAATATAGAACACAATCTTAAAAAACGTACACTTTTTTGTCAGGTGATTGTCTCGTGATCGTCAGGTTAAAGTCTCGTGTTTTCTCGTGAGACGGAAAAATTGGACAAAATCTTAATGAGAGTACATTTTGAGATCTCAAAATTACTCCGAACCAGTTAGATGGTAAAAAATGCGAGTTTTAGGTACTTGTACGCGCGCAGAAAAAGCAGTATCTTTGCAGCGTGAAAAAATGCGTTCAAACAAGTCTCAATATTAATTAACTCAAATTTAACAATTATGAAAAAACATTTTCTTTCTTTTGCATTGGCGCTTTGCGCGCTAATGCTGGCTATGCCGGTTAAGGCATATGAGCAACAAACAGTTCATGCGGATCACTTCAATACGGTTCGTATGTTCCTCGAGGATTGTTCTTCGCTCTATTACGATGTAGTCGTCACTTTGGATGCGGACCTTGAGATTGACGACAAGTGGTATACGACTAACGATGTCTCTCTGGCACATTCTGCACGTATCTTGCGTGTGGACAACAATGCCCCTTCCCAATATTGGAGGAATAAAGGCCTTGAGAAATATAGTATCGCTTACCGTTACGGAAATGAGAAAATAGCAGCCTTCGTGTCTGTCGGTCAGGGACGGAAGACTTTGGACTTGAATGGTCACACAATAACTGCTGCGTGGTATGGTGACAACGCCCGTGTGAAATACAAAGATTATAACGGCTATCCCAAATGTGTCTGCCTCTTTGCTGCCGGCTGGCAATGCAACGAATTTAATATCATCGACTCGCAAGGCGGCGGTAAAATTATATTCAATAGTTACGAAGGGAATGCAACCGAAGTAGCTGCTGTCTTCGTGCCCAAAAATTCTACCTGTGAACGCGTTAACATCTGTGGTGGCGAAATCAATGGATGCGCTCCTTGGTCAAATAGCACCGCAAGCGATCGTTGCGGCGTTGTGATGGACGATGAGAACGTGACGCTGAATATGTATGGTGGCAAAATCAATCTGCTGGACGCATATGAAGAATCGCACGTTAATATGCTTGGCGGTGAAGTAAGCAATAAGAGTGGTGTATATTTCTGGACAGATAGTATCGTCAGTGCAGAAGAGAATTACTTCTGTCCCGTTGCTGCACGCCCGGAGAATTTCTATTATGCCAACGGTGTTATCAACGGCGTGTTTAATTATTGCGCGTTGAAACTCACCGAGAACGAATGGAAAGAGCGCATACCGGCGCAAAAGAAGTACTATTTCTCCTTTAATGAGAATGAGTTATCCTATGACCAGTTCATTACTAATTTGCGTACAATGCCCGTGATGCGGTTCCGTATCATGAACGGCGATTTTGTGCCGGTTATCGTCAATGGAACTGGCCTGACGGATGAGAATGCCGGTGATATCTTGGGCGACGGCGGTAGTGTCAGTTGGAACGAACCGGCCAAGACTCTCACGCTGCGCAATGCGGATGTAAGCAGTGTGGTAATGAACTATACCGGTAGCGAAAATCTGGAGTATGTTATCAAGGTGGAAGGCACGAGCCGCGTACACGGCAGTGGAATCAAATGTACCGGTGCTCACTTGTCCATTGAGGGCTCGGAAGAAGATACGTTGTTTGTCTTCGGTGCCGGCTGCAAAGCCATTGAGTGCGACAACCAGATTCTGCTGCACAACCTGTATGTAGATGCATCAGCAACTTCGACGAACGCTATAGTCGCAACGATTTTGATTGTGGATGGTGCTCCGCTGAAAGCCGAGGCTCAGACGCGCGCAGTGAGTTGCGACATATCCTATTGGCAAGATATTATCTACACCTACAATTATACTTCCGGAAGTGCCACGTCCGCTTCGTTTGTGCTTGACGTGGACTTGCGCAAATATAAAATATGGATTGCCGGAAAGCAGATGAATATCCGTAATGCGGACGATTTCAAAAGCGAATATACTACCGGAAAAATCTCTATTGAAGACCATTCGAGAGGTAAATGGACAGAAGGAGGGAAAATCATTTTAGTTCTTGAGAATGCTTCCATCAATGCACAAAGTTTATACAACGGTTATAGCGGAATGAACCCGAAAGGTGTTCCTGCGATAGAGATTCAGGAGGACAGTGTGACCGTCATTATGGATAATGTGACCATTTATTCCGGCGACCCTACAGGCGTCAAATACGATGGAATCGATACTCGTTATTATGCAGACGGCGGTCATGGTATCTATTTCAAACCTGCTCACAACAACTGCGAGTTGATACTTCGTTCTCAATCCACAGAAATACTAGGAGAAAACGGTTCGGTATATATCAATACCTACGGTAAGAATCAAAGCTCGTATCCTATCCGCTGTGAGGGTCCGCGTTTGTACGTGGAGTGTAACGGTACAGCAGACTCCATTGTGGTTCATAGCGAGCGAGAAGTGTATTGCAAGACCGGTTTGACATTAGATGATGCTACTATTTTCAGTCAGAGTGGCTTTAAAACCAGCAATACGCCGGTGATAACAGAAAATAATCTCGGCAAATCGTGTTATATAGCTTGGCCGCGTGCAGCAAGTTTTACCTCTACAGGTGGTGTGAGCGGTTCAACCGATAATACCAACCAGGGAGTACTGGTTCTTGGAAACAGCCGCCATCCGCTTCCTTATTTCGTGGAACCGAACGACGAATCGATGGGCTATTGCAACCCGTCTTCCTTCGAAACTAATTACGGACGTGCCCTGAATATCAAAGCAAATCCGAACAGTGGTTACCAGTTCAAGGAGTGGCACATCTATCGCAAGGGTAAAACCGGTTTCGTTACAAATACGGAGCAGAATACGACCGTAGAAATCCTCTCAGAGACACGCTGCGTAGCGATGTTTGAACCCGCAGGTGGCACACCGGAAGAATATCCGTTGTGGCTCAAAGGAACCAAAGTGACCAGTGCTAACTGCTTAGACCCTGCGGGCGACAAGAAATCCGAATACAAACATAAGGATGGTTTAGGTCAGGTCACGCTCAATGGTGTTAATTGGAATATTGACGAATCCGGCATCTACTCCAATCTGCCGGGCGAAGTGCGCGTTTATTGTAATGGTAGCAATACCATCAAAGGTCAATCTGACTGGACACTATATTTCGACGAGGCAGATATAGTACGTATCTATTTCGACACCCTTAATGTGGGCTTCCATGAGGCAAATACCGACGATAAAGGTATCCAATTTGTCAACACATCTAATACTGCAGTCCTCGAATTACGTAATAAGTTGACAAAGATTACCGGTAACAGTGAGGACCATGTGGCTATAATTACCGATACACTCAAACTGATTGAAGGCAACGAACTGCAAGTGTCGGGTTGCGGCATGGAGATTCGTGGCGGATTGGTTATACCGGAGAACTATATGATCTACCCGGAGGGCACTTATCTCGCTGAGAACGGTACCATGCGCGATGCGAACAATAACGAAGTTCGTACATTCCGCATTGCGCCTAAAGATCCCGAGACTCCGAAATATACCATCACCGTCAATGTCAATGATCCGATTATGGGTAGTGCGACTGGCGGCGGTATCTTCGAAGAAGGAGAAGAAGTAATGCTGATTGCAACTCCTAACGCAGGCTATGAGTTCGTCGAATGGTCTAATGGCTCGACCGAGAACCCATTTATAGCACCGGCATGCATGAATGCAACTATTACCGCTATTTTCCGGGAGAAAGCTCCTGAAGGCTTTGAAACGATAGAGAGCGGCGAGTCCATCGAATATCGTAAGATCATTCGTGACGGCGTGCTCTATATTGAGAAAAACGGGAAAGTATACACAGTGCAAGGTCAAGAAATTCGTTGATGGATTCAAAAATTTGCACAATTGAAAAAAAAGTAGTATCTTTGCGGCAAATTCAGTATGCTTAGACACCTCTGCACATACCTAACTATCTTCTCCGTCATGGCTGTACATGCCGTGACGCGAGAGGAAGTGGATGTGTATGTCGATAGCGCCTACAACGCAGCGATGAGCGGACATCTAGCAGAAGCCATTTGCATTAACGAAGACGGATTGGCGTTAGTGCCGGATGATTCCGTTGCGCTGCGCTGCGAGTTCTATTCATGCCTACTCTACTGTTACCATCGTTTGGGCGACTACGAGCAAGCATTGAAGTACGGTGAGATGTGTCTGCAGTATGATGAAGAGCAAGGCACACCTGAAGATCTGTCTGCTTCGTTAGGCAACCTAGCCGGAGTCTATTCGTCAGCAGGCAAACACGACGTAGCTATCGACTATCTGCAACGCGCGATAGAAATAGAAGACTCCTTATTGGCTTCCGACACCACCCATTCTCCTAAGTCGCTCGCGATTCGCAAAGCAATGTTGGGTGAAGTGCTCGTAGCAAAGTCCAAAGGAGGTGATCCGAGAGACCTGGAACGGGCACTCCAGCTGACCGAAGAAGCGCTACAGATAGACCGGCAACTAGGCCGCCGCCCACAAGAAGGGATGCGTCTGGCTCAATTGGCGAACATCTACGATGCCCTGGGTCAAGCAAAGCGTGCACAAATATACAACACGCAAGCTCTGGCTATTGCCCGCGAGACCGGGAATAGGCCTTCTGAACTCATCATCCTACTGCAATTGGGCGAGTTGCATAAAGCTGTACAATTGGCACAAGAACTGGGAATGCGCAAGCAGGAATTCGAAGCCTGCGACCGACTATACAAGCAGTCTGCCGCAAAAGGAAAATCGGCAGAAGCGTTGAGATGGTTGGAGCGTGCACGCGTATTGCACGAACAGATACAAAGCGAAGAGGCACAACGCCAACTGACCATCGCTCAGGTGCGCTATGATAGTTTCCGCAAAGAACAACAGATTAAGGAACAACAACAATTATTAAAGCAACGTAAAATGCGAGAAGGGATATTGGTCATTTTCTCCGTTTTGGTGCTTCTCATCGTGGTTCTACTGACCACCATAGTGCTGCTACTACGCAAACGCAAGAATATATTAGAACAGAAAGTAATGGACCAGGAGCAACAATATGCTAAACTGGCATTCGAGCTCAAGCAATTCTACGGAAAAGATATTTCTGCCTTGTTGCAAGATATAGCAGACGCAAAAGCGAAAAACATCAAGGAGTCCAAACTGACCAAACGTGAACAAGAAATAGTAAAACTCTTATGCGAGGGATACAGGGGCAAGGAGATTGCCGACAAACTCTTTATTTCCATCCGCGCAGTGAATAGTCACAAAACCAACATATTCAACAAACTCGGACTTTCCTCATCCGTCGAATTGGTTCGATTCGCCCTTGAGCATGGGATTATATAGATTGAAAATCGTAGATTTGGTATTGAAAATAGAAAAAGGAGTGCTTTGGCACTCTTTTTTTGTAAAAATGTTGCACATGTCAATAATTTGTAGTAACTTTGCGGCGCAAAGTTGATCCGAAGTAAATAACAGAAGACCAATGCGTTATTGAGCGAATAAATTAATACAAATATATGAAGGAAATAACCACGAAGAGACTGGCGGATGCTATTATAGAAGGTATTCGCAATCGCAAAGGTCAGCGAATTGTAACTATTGACCTGAAGAAAATCAAAGAAGCACCGGTAGAAATGATGATTATCTGCGAGGGGCAGAGCAACACGCAAGTGGCTGCCATCGGCGATGAAGTGGACGATTTTGTTCGCACCACGACGCACGTGCATCCGCTGTCAGTAGCCGGCCAAGATAACGCCGAATGGATAGCAATGGATTACGGCACGATATTTGTGCACATTATGCAGCGCGAACCGCGTGCGTTCTATGACATAGAACATCTGTGGAGCGACGGAAAAATAACGGAACTACCGGAGGTGTGATTAATTATAAATAATTAATATTGCACATTTGACATTTTAGATTGCAGAATTAAGAAAAATATATGGCAGAACAGAAGAACAAACAAAACCAACCTAATCCGCAAGGACAGAAACCCGGTCGCAGATGGCTGAGCTTGATTTTTTATACCATCGCGTTTGCATTGCTGGGATTCTACCTGTTTGGAGGTAAAGATACCGCGGCCAACAGTAAGGCGCTGAGTTACACCAAACTGACGGCGTACATCGAGGCGGATGCGATAGAGAAAGTGACCGTAAAAGACGACCTGAGTGCACAAGCCGTTGTGCGCCCTAAATCGTATGCGGTGGTATTTCCTTCTCAAAGAGAAGGAGAGGATGCAAAAGGAATCCTGAAGACGCAAGTGCCGAGCGTGGAAGAGTTTGACAAATTCATGAGCGGTGTCAACGCTGCGCGCAAGGCAAACGGCCTGGCAGCGATAGACGTGACGTACGAGAAATCGAGAGACTACTGGTATCTGATTTTGGTCAATGTACTGCCGTTTGTACTGATAGTACTCTTCTTTGTCTATCTGAGCCGTGGCGTAAGCGGCGGCATGGGCGCAGGAGGTGGTATCTTCGGCGTAGGCAAAGCCAAGGCGCAACTATTTGACCGCGACAAGAAAGATAAAGTGACATTCAAGGATGTGGCAGGTCTGTATGGCGCGAAACAGGAAGTGCAGGAGATAGTGGAATTTTTGAAGAACTCGAAGAAATATACCGACATAGGCGCCAAGATACCTAAAGGTGCGTTGCTGGTAGGCCCTCCGGGAACAGGTAAGACATTGCTGGCCAAGGCCGTAGCCGGTGAGGCCCATGTGCCCTTCTT
>DBVU01000055.1:0-22123 GCA_002308195.1 Bacteroidales bacterium UBA1256 | reverse complement strand
ATGTTCGTCGGTGTAGGTGCCAGCCGTGTGCGTGATCTTTTCCGCCAAGCCAAAGAGAAAGCTCCAGCTATCGTCTTCATAGACGAGATAGATGCTATCGGTCGTGCGCGCGGTAAGAGCGTGATGACGGGTGGTAACGACGAGCGCGAGAGCACGCTGAACCAACTGCTGACCGAGATGGACGGTTTTGGTACCAACAGCGGTGTGATCATTCTGGCTGCGACCAACCGTGCGGACGTGCTGGATCCGGCATTGCTGCGTGCAGGCCGTTTCGACCGTCAGATACATGTGGAATTGCCTGACTTGCAAGAGCGTAAGGAGATCTTCGAAGTGCATCTGCGTCCGCTGAAACTGGATGATTCGCTGGATATCGATTTTCTGGCTAAACAGACTCCGGGTTTCTCGGGTGCCGACATCGCCAACGTATGCAACGAGGCGGCGCTGATAGCGGCTCGCGGCGGGCATAAGAAGGTCAACAAACAGGATTTCATGGACGCCGTAGATCGCATCGTAGGTGGTCTGGAACGCAAGAACAAGATCATGACCGAGGACGAGAAACGCTCGATAGCTTATCATGAAGCCGGTCACGCGACCATCAGTTGGCTGCTGCGTTGGGCTAATCCGCTGGTAAAAGTGACCATCGTGCCTCGCGGAGTAGCACTGGGCGCTGCGTGGTATCTGCCCGAAGAACGTCAGTTGACGCAGGAAGACCATATATTGGATGAACTCTGTTCACTGCTGGGTGGCCGTGCTGCAGAGCAACTATTTTTGGAGCAGACTTCGACCGGTGCGCTGAATGACCTGGAGCGTGCTACCAAACAGGCATACGCTATGGTGGCCTACTACGGCATGAGCGACAAACTGAAAGATGTCAGTTTCTACGACTCGACCGGACGTTACGATTACGGATTTACCAAACCCTATTCGGACAAGACGGCCGATGTGATTGACCAAGAGACCCAACGCATCATTGCCGACCAGATGGCTCGCGCCAAGAAGATACTGAGCGAAAATGCAGAAGGTCATCACAAGATAGCCGAACTGCTGATAGAACGTGAGGTTATCACGCACGACGACGTAGAAGCTATACTCGGTCCGCGTCCGTGGAAGAGCCGCGGCGACGAAGTGCTAGAGGCGAATAAAGAAAAAAGTCAAGAGTCGAAAGTTAAAAGTAAGAAAGCCAAAAGCGAGAAGCCCGAGGCACCTAAAGAAAGTACAAAAAAGAGAACAACCCGAAAAAAGAAAGTAGATAATGAAACGAATCCTGCTTAACATTGCGCTGCTGGGAGCAGCCACAATGATGTGGGCGCAAGGTCCATCAGAGAAACTGCCTATAGACGGCGAAGTACGTTACGGCCAGCTGGAGAACGGATTGACCTATTATATCCGTCACAACGAGCAACCCAAACAACGCTGCGAATTTCATATTGCGCAAGCGGTAGGTGCTATCCTGGAAGAAGATCATCAGAATGGTCTGGCTCACTTCTTGGAGCACATGGCCTTCAATGGTACACAGCATTTTCCGGGCAAGGGAATCATCAACTATTTTGAGTCGGTTGGTGTTAATTTCGGCGGAAATATCAATGCCTACACATCGATTGACGAGACTGTCTATCGTCTGTCGGACGTGCCTACCTATCGCGAGGGTATCGTTGATTCGGCCCTGTTGGTAATGCACGACTGGAGTTGCGGATTGCTGCTCTTGCCGGAAGAGATAGACGCTGAGCGCGGTGTGATATTGGAAGAATGGCGTACGGGTCGTACGGCGCAACGCCGCATCTGGAAAGAGATGAACGCCAAGATGTATCCAGGCAGTCAGTACGCCAAGCGCGACGTGATAGGTGATACCGCTGTGATCAACAATTTTGCATACGATGCATTGCGTGATTACTACCACAAATGGTACGGTCCGGACAATCAGGCCATCATCGTAGTGGGTGATATTGATGTAGATGCTATCGAGGCAAAGATCAAGGCGCTATGGGCTGATGTTCCTGAGCGTAGCAACCGTGGCGAACGTCCGCTCTATACCATCGAGCATCCGACAGAACCGCGTATCGCTATCGTGACCGACAAAGAGGCACAGAACAGCCGCATCATGCTGGAATACACAGCTGACCAACTGCCTGAGGCTATCCGCGGAACAGCACAGGAATATCTGATTGACCTGTTGCGCAGCCTGGCATGCGACATGCTGAACAACCGATTTGAGGAACTGGCGTTGGATCCGAAAGCATCGTTCACCGGTGCTGCTAGTTTCTACGGCGAGTGCGTCAAACTGAAAGATGCGTTCGATGCTCTCTACGTCCCTAAAGAGGGTCGCGAGACAGAAGCGCTGAATGACCTGCTGCTGCAACTGGAGAAGATGCGTCGCTACGGTTTTACCGAGGCTGAATGGGACCGCGTACGCACCGAGAAACTGAATGATCTGGAGAAGAGTTACAACGAGCGTAACACCCGCAAGAACATCACTCTGGCACGCGAGTGCATCCGCAATTTTGAGAACGGCGAAGTGATGCCGGGCATCGAATGGGAATACGAATTCGCCAAGGCTACGCTGCCTATGATTGGCGTAGATGTGCTGAACCAACTGGCTGCTTCGTTTGTTCACGACCACCCGATTGTAGGTATCTCGGGTCCGGAGAAAGAGGGAGTGAATATACCTTCCGAGGAGACTGTTCTGGCTGCGCTGAAAGGCATGGCTGACCTGAAGATTGAGGCGCCGAAAGAGGAAGTTATCGACACCGAACTAGTGAAGAAAGCGCCGCACAAAGGCAAGATCAAAAAGACCGTTAAGAACGAAGAACTGGGAACGACCGAATGGACGCTGAGCAATGGTGTCCGCGTCATCATCAAGCCGACCGAATTTAAGGCTGACGAGATACTGATGCAAGGTTTCTCTAAGGGCGGTTACTCGCTGGTAGCTACCGAAGATCTAGCTTCGGCTCAACTGACCACCTATGCTATCCAGATGATGGGTCTGGGACGATTCTCGATGAACCAACTGAACAAAGCGCTGACCGGCAAGACCGTAAGCGTAAGCCCGGACATCAGCGAATGTACGGAGAGTCTCAACGGTTCGTCTTCGGTTAAGGATCTGGAGACCATGCTGCAACTGACCTATCTGCATTTCACTGCTCCGCGTCGCGATGAACAAGGCTACGAGACGCTGATGGGCATGCTGCGCAACCAACTGCTGAACCGCGACAAGAATCCGAAATATGTATTCTCCGATTCCATCCAGATGATGGCTAACAACCACTCTGAGCGCGTAGTGCTGATGAATATGGATAACCTGGAGCGCGTGAGTCTGGACAAGATCATGAAGGTGTACAAAGAGCGTTTTGCCAATCCGGCCGACTTCACCTTTACCTTCGTGGGTAACATCAATCCGGAGGATCCGGCGACCAAAGCACTGATTTGTCAATGGTTAGGTGGACTGAAGACCAAGAAAACGCGCGAGGAAGTAGTGGATCACCACGTGACCGTAGCGCTGGGCAAACAGAAGAACTACTTCACCCGCGAGATGGAAACGACCACCGCCAGCAATCGCATTCAGTACACTTCGTACGACATGCCTTACAACATGGCGAATGACCTGAATATGGAAATCATAGGCCGTATTCTCAGCACACGTTATCTGGAGTCGATTCGTGAGCGCGAAGGTGGTTCGTACGGCGTAGGCACATACGGCTATATGGTGATTCTGCCGCGTCCACGCGCTGGACTGATCATGCAGTTCGACACCGATCCTAAGAAACAGGAACGACTGATGGAGATCATCCACGAAGAGGTAAATACAATTGTGGAAAACGGACCATTGGCCAGTGACTTGCAGAAAGAGAAAGAGTCGATGCTGAAGGATTATGCAGAAGATCTGGAGAAGAACAGCTACTGGAAACGCGCGCTCTATATGTACTACATGTACGGAGAGAACAACATACGCGACTACAAGGCAACTGTTGAGGGCATTACGGCAGAGACTGTACAATCGACACTGAAGCAACTGGTTAGCGCAGGCAATGTGTTCGAAGTAGTGATGTTCCCGGAGGAGAAATAAGGTCAATAGTCAATAGTCGATAGTTAAAAGTCGAAAGTGAAACGATATTTTCTGATAGCAGGCGAGGCGTCTGGAGACAGGCATGCGGCAGCGCTGATCAAGCGTTTGCGGCAAGAGGACCCGCAGGCCGTGTTCTGCGGCCTAGGTGGCGACCGGATGGCTGCAGAGGGATGCCTTCTCTATCAGGATTATCGCCGAATGGCCTTCATGGGTTTTGCGGCTGTGCTGAGCAATCTGGGACAGATCCGGAGTAATTTTCGCATAGCCCGCGAGGCACTGCTGAGCGAAAAGCCCGACGTGCTGATACTGGTCGATTATCCTTCGTTCAATCTGAAGATGGCCGATTTCTGCAGACGCCATCTGCCACAGACACGGATCATCTACTATATTCCACCAAAGGTGTGGGCATGGAAGCGCTGGCGCATTCATCAGATTGCCCGCTTGTGCGACGAGGTATGGGCTATCTTTCCTTTCGAGCCCGCCTACTACGCACGCTACGGCTATCAATGTACCTACGTGGGTAATCCCACTGCAGCGGAGATTGAGAAAGTCAAGAGTCAAAAGTCTAAAGGCGAGGGGGAAAAGACTATTGCTATTCTGCCGGGCAGCCGGCGTAGCGAAGTCAGTCATTGTCTGCCTGTGATGCTGGAGGCGGCGCGACGGATAGAGGGTTACCGCATCGTGGTAACGGCTGCGCCGGGACTGGACGACTCGTGCTATACGCCCCTTCTGCGGCCGAACGAGACACTGACACGCGAGACCTATGCTGCGGTACAGAATGCCAAGGCGGCTATAGTCAATTCCGGCACAGCCACACTGGAAACAGCACTGCTGGGATGTCCGCAAGTGGCAGTTTACCACTTGGCCTGCTCGTGGCTGATTGGCATCTTGCGTTGGGCACAACCGCTGGTCTTCCACATACGCTATTTCACGCTGGTGAACATACTGGCCGGCAAACAGGTAATTCGCGAACTAGTAGCCAACGAATTCACGGCAGACAAGATAGAGACTGAGCTGAGCCGACTGTTGACGGATAATCATTACCGAGACAATATGCTGACAGAATACCGACAAATAAAGGACATTTTGCGTGTAAAAAACAATAAATAAATCCGAAAATTTGCATATATACAAAAATAATTGTATCTTTGCGCCGAATTTGAAACTAAACACTCACAAAAATGAAAAAGATTGCACTATTGCTCGCCTTAGGAATGATAATGCCTATGCAAGCGCAATTTCTTAACCGCCTGGTTCACTCGGCCCACCGTGCCGCGGAGAATGCCGTAGAGCGCAACGTGGAAAACAAAGTGGAAGAAGGCGTGAACAAAGCTTTTGAAGATCGTGATGACGACGATGATCGTCAGCAACAAGAACAGCAGCAGAAGCAGAAAGCAGACAAGAAAGATACCTGGAAATGCCCGGCATGCGGTCATAAAGGTAATACCGGTAAGTTCTGCGCCGAGTGTGGAGCTAAGAAACCCGAGCCAAACGATGGCACATGGACCTGCCCTGCATGTGGTACAAAAGGCAATACCGGCAAATTCTGCAACGAATGTGGCGCCAAGAAGCCTGAGGCAGGCGCTAGCAACCAACAGGCAGCTAGCAACAATCAGCAAGCCGCTCAACCGACACAGCCGACAGAGAAAAAAGTCGCCGAGAGTGTATACGCAAAATCTGACTTTGTACGCGGAGACGAAGTGTTCTTCGAAGATGATTTTGCTAACGAGCAAATGGGTGAGTTCCCATCCAAATGGGATATGAATGAAGGATCCGTCGAAGTGGCATCGCTCAATGGACAGAAATACATGCTGGGTACAGAGTGGGAATATAACGTAGAGCCGCTAATGAAGAACCAAAAGAACTGGTTGCCTGATCAGTTTACACTCGAATTTGACCTTTATGTCAGTGATAAAGAGGAAGATGGAGAGGCTACATGGCAACTATTCCTTGTGTCGAGTAAGAGCAACTGGAATGAGACAGTAGGTGTTATCGATTTCTGGTGGAGATCCTGGGACGAAGGCATTACAGTTCATTATGGTAGTATGCGTAAACCCGATAACGATAACACGGTGGATGGCGAGGAAGAGGTGCTCGTTCGTAAAGTGCTGAAAAAAGGCGACTGGAACCATTTTGCGCTCTCGTTCAACAAGCGTGCGCTTAAGTTCTACATGAACGGTACACGTATTTTCCAAATACCGAATATGATGGCGCCGGAGAAGATTCAGTTCCACTGTGTAGGAGATTATAAATACCGCGGCTATGCCAATGTAGTGCTTGCGAAAGGTGCTGTTCCTTTGTATAACCGCTTGGCAACAGATGGAAAGATTATTACCTACGGCATCACGTTTGATATTGGTAAAGCAACCATCAAGCCTGAGTCTATGACAGAAATCAACCGTATTTTTGATCTTATGAACCAAAATCCGGACCTTAAATTTGAGGTACAAGGACATACCGACAATACGGGCAATGCTGCCAGCAACCAGACGCTGAGCGAGAAACGCGCACAAGCTATCGTGGCTAAACTCGTTGAGATGGGCATCAAGGCTGACCGTCTGACAGCTGTCGGCAAAGGCCAGACCAATCCGATTGCGGACAACAGCACCGACGAAGGACGTGCTAAGAACCGCCGCGTAGAATTCGTGAAACTATAATTAACGTTCCTTTGCGAACAATTTCATAACCATAAAACAACACTATTATGAAGAAATTCCTATTAGCACTTATGTGCACCGGCCTACTGGCCTCTTGCGCCTTTGGCGACCTGATTAAGTATTCTGAGGAAATCAACTCGGGTACAGATGACAGCTTCGCTGAGTATCCCGGAATGAACGCCAACGATGACGCGTTGACCGGAAATCCGTTTGTTCTGCCTGCAGGTATCACGATTGCTGAAATCACCGGCGAAAAGAACCAATCAAACGAAGAGGATCAAGACGAGAACCTCGCTATCACCGAAAACATGTATGGTAGTGGTTGCTTCATCATCGTTACTCTCAAAATCACCAACGAGAGCGACAAAGCTCAGACTGTAACGCTGCCTAAGGGATTGCTGCTGCAATCCAGCAATAACGACTACCAGAATGGTATCTTGGTTAAGGACGTGAATATCCGCGTGAAAGCAGAAGCTTTCCGCGAGGTTACCGTTCGCTTCTACTGCTTGAACAATTCGCTCCACGGCTCGAGCTCTGAATCGCTCTACAGCCCACTCAAGTACGTGACCAACATTGCTGCTTTTGAGCCGCTGTTCAACGTATGCGAAGAGAAGAAGATCAACATCGACGAATACTCGTCGCTGGGTGTACTGAAGTACTACACCGCTTGTGGTATCGTACAAGAAATTGTATGGGCTATCACTAAGGGTAAAACCTTCAAGGAGAAAGATATCCGCAAGTATCTGAAGCACGTGAAGGACGCTTAATCGCTTCCTCACATAGATATTAGCAACGCTGCTAATATATACGGCATGGCGCCTATGAGTACACCTTTACTCAGGCGCCATGTGTCTGTAGTATAGAATACGAAAATCAGTGCCAAGTCAGGAAAAACACTGACCAGCAGCAGTTTGCTCAGCACGCCTCCTGCTTCGAACTGTAAAGTCTGCAGGGGGTACCAGAGATTCATCACCTCGATATAGGTGAGTGCAAACGCAGCCGGCAGTATGAGGCCGACCAGAATACCTATCCAGTAGCGATCAAAGCGATCCATAGGCCGTTAGGTCAATCGTAGTAGGAGCTATAGAGAGCAGCTGATGCTCCATGGCCCAAATATCGGTATCGGTAGCAGCCGGCTCATCGTTGACAAACTCACCCGCCAGTCGCCATACGCCCAGGCAGTCGGCTGGAACGGGCTCGTCCACGGCCGTTACCAGTTCATTCTGCCAGTGGCAGCAGCACTGACGCGTCCAACTCATGCCCTCAATCTCGCCCACAGGCGCATTGATATTGTAGCACGTACGGGGAGGAAAACCTTCGTCCAATAGGTGTTTGGTAACGTCATATAGGAAGGGTTGCAACCAATGCAGATCGACGTCCATCTCATGACTGTTGATTGACCATCCTACAGCGGGAATCCCCTTCTCTGCGGCTACCATACAAGCCCCCATCGTGCCGGAATAGATAACGTTGATACCCGCATTGCTACCATGATTGATTCCGGATACCAATAGATCGATAGGGCGATCGCGGAAGAGCACTTCGCGTGCCAGTTTGACGCAATCGGCAGGCGAGCCGTTGGTCACATATACCTCGGCGCCATTCAGGTCCTGCTCGTCTATGCGACGCAGCGTCATAGGTTGCGTCACGGTGATGCATGCTCCGCTACCGCTGCGCGGCCCGTCGGGCGCCACTACAGTGACCTTTCCCAGACGAGTCATCTCGCGGGCTAGCAGGCGGATACCTGCCGTTCCCCAACCGTCGTCATTAACTACAACGATATTCATGTTTGGTGTTTAGCGTTTAGTGTTTAGGGATCAATGAACCATAGCCATCACACGCTGAGCCAATTGGTTGGCTTCGTCCATGGTGGCAGCCTCTGAATAGACACGGATGATAGGTTCGGTATTGCTCTTGCGAAGATGGACCCAACCTTCCCGGAAATCTATCTTCACACCGTCGCGATCGTCCACCTGCTCATTGCGATAGAGTTCTTTCACGCGTGCCAGGATAGCATCTACGTCGGTATCGGGCGTCAGGTCGATACGGTTCTTGCTGATCGAGTATTCGGGTAGGGTCTTGCGTATCTCACTCACGCGGCGGTCGGTGTGAGCCAACATAGATAGGAAGAGCGCAACGCCTACCAGTGCGTCGCGGCCGTAGTGGCACTCGGGATAGATCACTCCACCATTGCCTTCTCCGCCGATGACGGCACCTACGCGCTTCATCTCTGCTACCACATTAACTTCGCCTACTGCGGCAGCGCTATATTGTCCGCCATGGGCACGCGTCACGTCGCGCAGCGCACGGCTGGAGGAGAGATTGCTCACCGTATTGCCAACGGTATGACTTAGCACATAATCAGCTACGCTGACCAACGTATATTCCTCGCCGAACATATCACCATTCTCGCAGATGATAGCCAGTCGGTCCACATCCGGATCTACTACAAATCCCACATCGGCCTTGCCGTCACGCAGCAGATTGCTGATCTCGGTCAGATGTTGCGGCAGTGGTTCGGGGTTATGCGGGAATCGTCCGTCGGGCGTACAGTTGAGTTCGATGATATTCTTCACTCCCAGCGCCCTCAGCATAGCGGGTATAGCCAGTCCGCCCACCGAGTTAACGCAATCGATAGCCACGGTGAAATTGCGACGGGCGATAGCGCCTGCATCTACTAGTTTCAGGCCCAACACTTGCTCTACGTGGTAGGGCAGATAATCCTTGCTCGTCATACGACCCAGCGTGTCCACTTCTGCAAAACTGAAATCCTCGGCTTCGGCTATCGCCAGCACACCCTTGCCCTCTTTGTCGTTGAGAAACTCACCGCGCTCGTTCAGCAGTTTGAGTGCATTCCATTGCTTGGGATTATGGCTGGCCGTCAGTATGATGCCTCCTGCGGCTTTTTCGCCCGTAACGGCCAGTTCGGTAGTAGGTGTCGTGGCCAGACCTATGTTGACCACGTCGTACCCCATCCCCATCAGTGTGCCGCATACTATCTGCTCCACCATCTGTCCGCTCAGTCGCGCATCGCGCCCCACCACTATCTTGTTGTTGTCGGGCAGTGCCGCACGGCGCTGCGTAGCATAAGCGGCTGTAAAACGAACGATATCTACGGGATTGAGGCCCTCACCTACGCGACCACCTATAGTGCCGCGAATACCGGAAATACTCTTAACTAAACTCATCTCTTATTGCTTCACTTTGATTTTCATTATGTAGCCGTACGGCGTTACGCTGTTCTGCTCTTCGGAGAAGCCCATCTTGCTGGGTTGGATGATCTCGCACTCCGAGTCAGGATACTTCATATAGCGCACAGCCAGATGCCATCCTGCAGCCTCGCAGTCGGCCATGTTGCCGTAGTGGAATTCATATGGATAGGCCTGGTCGAGCGTAGTCCAATAGCTAAGCGTATCGGCATTCTCGGTCAGGGCAAACTGCTTGTAGCGCAGCACTATCAGCGCATTGGGTTCGATGGTCAGATCCACGGTATCGATGCGATCGTGACTAATAGAATCGATGCGTACAGAGTCGCCGCGATGACGCAGATGGAAATAGTAGTTGTCGTAGCCGGGCACGAGCAGAAAATCCTTCTCGCCCCATACATAGTCCGCCGCAGGCTCTTCCTTGAGTATGTTGAGCCCGTTACGACGAATATAGTTGGCTATCAGTTTGTCCTCTTTGTCTCGCAGACGCGAATAGGTGTTTTGCGTACAGCCGGTGACAATCATCGTCAGTCCGACCAACGCGAGCAATACATGTTGTTTCATCTAGTGTATCTCTATTTCTATAATTACATTTTCGTAGGGCGGTATATCGTCCGTCCCTTTCAGTCCGTAGGCGGAGTACCACGGCGCCAGTATACGTACACGGCTATGGTGGTTCCAATTGGTGATATTGCGGTCGACGGCCAGCGGCAGTTCGTAGCGACCGATGCGCCATGGCTGTTCTACGTCGGTCAGCAGTTGTCCGCTCAGGTTGTACGTACTCAGCCGTACGACGCATTCCTCGTCACGCATCACGGCGGGCGAAGTGGTATCGCCTTTGTCCAGTATGCACACCCACGCACCGCCGTCGTAGAGGGCATACGTCTCGTCGCTCTCCTGAGCCATGCGTAGCAGTTCGGCGTCGGCAGCAATAGCCAGTTGCTGATTCAGTTCGAGCAAGGCCAGCGTGGCGCTATCCGGTTCGGGTTCGCGCCCTAACCATGTGCTCGGACGCTGCGGACCCTTTCCTCCGCAACTCATCAGCACACATGCCAACAATCCTATAACCAGAATCTTCCCTTTCACCTCTAACCACTAACCACTAACCACTAACCACTAACCACTAATCCTTTTTTTCCAGTACCGACCGGCGGTATTCGCTCGGCGTCACACCATAGGTATTCTTGAAGCACTTAGCGAAATAGCGCGAGTCGTTCATACCGACCATATAGGTTACTTCGGTGATGTTGTACTGGCGTTCTTCCAGCAGTTGCGCCGCACGTTTGATACGCATCTCGCGGATGAACTCAACCGGACTGAGACCGGTCATGCTCTTCAGTTTGTTGAAGAAGACGGTACGTCCCATACCCATCTCGTCAACCAGTTCATCTACGGTCAGGGTATTGTTGTCCATCTGTTTCTCCATGATGTCAAGCAATTTCGCCAGGAAGGCATCGCCCGGTACCTGTTCGTCGCTCTTCTGCGGCTCCAGACGCATCAGGCGCTGACGATAGCTCTGCTCCATCTGGTCGCGGCGTGAGATGATATTGCGTACACGTGCCTTCAGATATTCGGGTTCGAACGGTTTGGTTACGTAGTCATCTGCGCCATACTCCAGTGCCGACAGGCGACTCTCGATGGCCGTTTTGGCAGTCAGCAGGATAACCGGTATATAATCCAAGTCCGGATTTTTCTTGATAAACTGCGTCAGTTCCAGTCCATCTACCTTAGGCATCATCAGGTCGGTCACTACAACGTCTATCTGTTGGGTGCGCAGTATACGCTCGGCCTCTTCACCGTCTTCGGCGGTAACGATATTGTAGTCGTGGCTCAACATGCCTGCCAGGAACTGGCGCATATCTTGGCTGTCATCAACTACGAGGATCGTACGACGGTTGTTGCTCGGTTCCTGCTCCAGTTGCTCGAGTTTATCTTCCAGCGTGATGGAGGCCTGCGCTTGCTCTGTACTATGGTCATCGGCAATGAAATCGACATCATGGTCAAAATGCTCCTTGCCCGTGTGCAGCAGAATGGTGATTGTCGTACCTACTCCCACTTCGCTCTCTACCTCAATATGACCGTGGTGCAGATCTACCAGTTCCTTCACCAGATTCATACCAATACCTGTTCCGGTAGTGGTATTGCCGTTCAGCTCGTTGTTGCTGGCGAAACGCTCGAAGAGCAGACTACGTTTCTCCAACGGAATACCTACTCCTTCATCCTTGACGGCCAGTGTCAGGAAGCCCGGTTTGGAATCGATGATGACGGTGATGCTCTTGCCCGACGGAGTGAACTTGAAGGCATTGCTAAGCAGATTCCACAGCACGGTATCCATACGTCCGCGATCGACCCATACGGTGGTATCTTCAGCGCGGTTGTCAATGCTGAAATTGATATGCTTGTCGTACGCCTCTTTCTTGAAGTTGGCACTCGTCTCTTCGGCCAGTTCGATCAGCAGCGTCTTCTGCACTTTCAGTTTCATCTTCTGGTTCTGTATCTTGCGGAACTCGAGCAACTGATTGACCATGCGCAGCATACGTTGACTATTGCTCTGTACCAGTTCCAGTTGGTTACGCACCGACTGGCTGATGCGCTCGGTCTGCAAGATGTTCTCCACCGGACCGATGATAAGCGTCAGCGGAGTACGCAGCTCGTGGCTGATATTGGTGAAGAAGCGCAATTTGATATCCGTTACCTGTTGCTCCACTTGCACTTTCTGGCGCAGACGGGTGAAGGTGATGATGGTGTACAGTATGATGAATATCAGCACGCCGATGATGAGTGCATAGAATAGTATTGCCCACCACGACAGCCACCATGGGCGATGAACGATGATGGTCAGCACTTTCTCGTTGTCCACCTCGGCACCCTCACGATTGGTCGAGCGCACGTGGAACTGATAGTGGCCGTGGGTCAGATTGGTATAGGTCACGCGGCGTTGATCCAGAGCGTGTCTCCAGTCTTTGTCCACGCCGTCCATGCGATAGAAATAGACGATTTTTTCGGCTGCCACATATTCGATAGCCGCATATTCGATGGTCAGGTTGCTGCCGTCTTCCAGTTCGATGGTATCGCCTTCCAGCACTTGGTCGTTGCTCGTGCAGCGAGTGATATGCATCGGCGGCACCGTTTCCGAACGGCGTACACGCGACGGGTCGAACGAGACGTAACCGTTGGAATAACCGAACAGTATCGTACCATTAGCCAGACGCTCGGCCTCGGCCTCGGTGAAGTAGGCATTATGCTCGCTGGCCAAGGCATCATAGTAGTGCAGTTCGCCGGTCTGTATATTGTACTGCGCGATGTCGCTCTCCGATGTGAACCACAGGTTCTTTCCGTCGCCGGCTATGCTGAGGATGATGTCGTGGAAAGTCTCCACACGCTGGATGCCGTCCTCGGGTTTGTTCGGATCATATACCATCAGTCCGCCACCGAACGTACCCAGCCAAATCTTGTCGTTGCTATAGTAGACGGCACGTATATCATAGCTGGGAATCACCTCCATCTCCATTTTCGGCATCTGAATGCGCATCAGTCCCGTGGTCGTTCCACACCAGATAGTATTGTCCACTATCTCTATGTCACGCACTTTCATTCCCGGACCTACTACCACCGGCGCATTGTAACTGTCGGTGTGACGATTCCAGTGGAAGATATTGACACCACCGCCATAGGTAGCTACAAACAGCGTTCCGTATCGGCTCTCCTCGATGTCGTAGATGTCCTGATTGTTGGTCGGCATATGCTCGCCTGTGGTGATGTTCTTCAGTCCGTGCCCTTTGGTTCCGTACATCATGCCGTGCGAAGTCTCCAGTGCACAATAGACATCCGTCTGCGATTTGATCAGCGGGGTGAAACCACCATCTTTCTTCCTAGCGAAAGCACGTACCTCGCCGTTGTCGCGGCGGGCGCTACGCATATCGTGCAGTTCGTACGGAGCAGGCTCCATATTGACACAATCTACACCTCCGTCATAGGTGGCTATCCACATCTGTCCCTCGCGATCGACATAGGCGGTGTGGATCATATTGGTCAGTCCGCGCAGCGGATAAACCAGTTCGTCTTTCTCATAATCGTAGTAGCTCCAACCGCCACCGGTCGGGTTGACCCATGTACGACCTTGCGCATCCTCCAGCATGAAGAAGTGGATACGCAGTCGACCTGCATAGCGCTTGTCCAACGGAGGAGTAAAGCGTTTCCACTGGCCGTAACGATAGCGCATGATACCCTGGTGCTCATCGGCCTGCCAGATGATGCCGTGCGAATCAACCTGGGTACGTTTGAAGCGGGCGTTCAGTGTCTCGGTCATATCTTCCGGTAGCGAATCAACACTCACCTCTTCGGTGTGCTTGCGGTCAGCCGACATACGGAAGAATCGACCGCTATAGGTCAACCACCATATACGCTCTTGTTCATCCTCGTAGATAAAATCCACACGGTTGTTCACTTGGGCATCCTGACCATTGTCGCTGGCCTTGAATACCTCGAAGGTGTAGCCGTCAAAACGGTTCAGACCGTCCCATGTACCAAACCACATGTAGCCCTGCTTGTCTTGCAGGATCGACATGACGGTGTTCTGACTCATACCATCCTGTATCGAATAGTGCTGAATCACATAGTGTTCACGTGCCGTTAGCGCCAGGCTTACTGCCGCAAACAGAATCAGAAGGAAATGCTTTTTCATAAGTATCTCTGTTTTAGAATAAATCTCAATTCTTTCGAGTTTATAGGCTTCGCCGTTTAGAGCCTTCGGCGTTTAGGCGCTTCGCTGTTTAGTGCCTTCGGCGTTTACGCCCTACGGGCTGTTTAGTCGCTGCGCTGTTTATAAACGCAACCTTTGGTTGCACTAAACCCTTAAACTTCTAAACGGAGCATAGCTCCTTTAAACGCGGCTTGCCGCTTTATCCTCGCTCTGCGAGGCGCTCCAAATAACGTCCATAGGCGGTCTTCATCTCGCGTCCGAGGGCAGCCAATTGGTCGGTGCTGATCCAACCGTTGCGCCAAGCTATCTCCTCGATACAGCTGACGTAGAATCCCTGACGATTCTGGATAGTAGCGATGAAATTGCCGGCCTCCAGCAGACTGTCGCAGTTGCCCGTGTCGAGCCAAGCGAAACCGCGGCTGAAGAGTTTCACCCGAAGTGTTCCCTCGCTTAGATACATCTTGTTCAGGTCGGTTATCTCATATTCGCCGCGAGCACTGGGCTGCAGCACTGCGGCTTTCTCGCATACCGTAGCATCGTAGAAATAGAGACCGGGCACCGCGTAGTTGCTCTTCGGTTCTGCCGGTTTCTCCTCCAGACTCTTCACGCGCAGAATCACTTTCGACTCCTTGCCGTCTGGCGATGCAGCCATAGGTTCTTTCTCAAACTCCACTACGCCGTAGGCGCGCGGGTCGGCCACTTCGTAGCCGAAGATGCAGGCTCCCTTGCCGCTCTCAACCGATGCGGCTGCATCGCGTAGCATGGTCTTGAAATGCTGGCCGTAGAACATATTGTCACCCAGGATGAGGCAGCCGGGTTCGCCATTCAGAAACTCACGTCCCAACACAAAGGCCTGTGCCAAACCGTTAGGCACCTGTTGTACCTTATATGCCAGTCGCATACCTATGCGGCTGCCGTCGCCCAGTAGTTCTTCAAACATAGGTAGATCGCGTGGTGTACTGATTATCAACACTTCGCGTATGCCGGCCATCATCAGAGTGGACAGCGGGTAGTAGATCATCGGTTTGTCGTAAACAGGCATAATCTGTTTGCTGATAGCCTTGCTGAGCGGATAGAGACGTGTGGCGCTTCCGCCGGCTAAGATAATTCCCTTCATAGCAAATTAAAAATAATTTGCTGCAAATATACAACAAATATTCCACACGTGCAAATTTATAGTGTATTTTTTTGCACATGTGGAAATTTTGACACATAATTCGTCAAAAAATGTCGAATATTTAGCTTCGCTAGGTAGCAAGGCGATACTTCTTGCGAAGTCGCTCTTGCACCATTTCGCGTGTGACGAACCGTTTCACTATGTTCGGTTTGCCCAGATTGTTGGGCGCGTCGAACATGATGTCGGTCATGACGGTCTCCACCAGATTGCGCAGAGCGCGTGCACCTGTGCCCAGACGATAGGCAGTAGAGGCTATCTCGTCCAGCGCGTCGTCGTCGAAGATGATTTGGGTATTGTCCATTTTCAGCAGTTGAGTGTACTGGTCGATGATGGAACGCTGGGGTTCTACCAGTATGCGTCTCAGGTCGTCTTTCTCGAGTGGTGACACGCTGGTGATGACCGGGAAACGACCGACAAACTCGGGTATGAAACCGAAATCGCGAACGTCCTCAGGGCCTATCAGTCCACGCACTTCTTCGTCGGTCAGAGGCTCCTCGCGGGTATTGTTAAACCCTATGCGCGTGCTGGCGTGGTCCACTCGGCGACGAGTGATATCTTCCAATCCGACGAAGGCGCCAGAGGCAATAAACAGGATATTGCTGGTATCCACATAGGTCAGTGGTTGTTCGGGGTGTTTGCGTCCTCCCTGCGGCTGCACACCCACTTTGTCACCTTCCACTATCTTTAGCAGCGATTGCTGAACACATTCGCCTGACACGTCGCGGGTGATGGATGGGCCTGCGATACGTTTGGCTATCTTGTCTACTTCGTCCAGCATGACGATACCTCGTTCAGCCGCTTTGACGTTGTAGTTGCATGCGCGTAGCAGGCCCGCCACACAGTCTTCCACGTCGCTGCCCACATATCCGCTGGCCGTTATCTTGGTGCAGTCCTGTATGTAACATGGTACGCTCAGCAGGTCTGCCAGTACACGCACCATGAGAGTCTTGCCCGAACCGGTAGGGCCCGCAATCAGGATGTTTGATTTGTCCAATTCGTTTCCTTCCTCGTCCCCGCTGAGGTTGTGCAGATAGCGCTTGTAGTGGTTGTAGACCGCTACTGCCAGTATACGTTTGGTTTCTTCCTGACCAATCACATATTGGTCCAGATGCCTCTTTATCTCGTGCGGCAGAGGCAGTTTGACGCCGCTGATGGTGTTTGATTTTCGTTTTGCCATAGTCTCGGTTGGGTTTTTATCGGTTCAACACTTTGTCTATCATGCCGTAGTCGACGGCTTCTTGTGCAGTGAGCCAGTGGTCACGGTCGGCGTCTTTGGCTATTTGTGCCACGGTGCGATTGCTGTGGTCGGCCAGTATCTGATAGAGCTCGTCTTTGAGCTTCAGTATTTGTTTGGCTTCTATCTCGATGTCCGAAGCCTGACCGCGTACACCGCCTAGAGGTTGGTGTATCATGACGCGACTGTGAGGTAGCGCAAATCGTTTGCCCTTGGTGCCCGCACAGAGTAGCACGCTGGCCATACTGGCCGCCATGCCTGTACAGATGGTCTTGATGTCGCAACCGACATATTGCATGGTATCGTAGATACCCAGACCGTCATAGACTACGCCGCCGGGGCTGTTGATGTAGAGCGAAATCTCCGAGTCGTCTTGCGAACTGAGGTAGAGCAATTGGGCCTGAATCACATTGGATGTGTAGTCGTCGATGTCGGTGCCCAAAAAGATGATTCGGTCGAGCATGAGTCGGCTGAACACGTCCATGGTAGCGATGTTCAATTTGCGTTCTTCGATGATGGTGGGGTTGATGGACCCATAACCTGCTCGCAAGGCATTTTGCGAGGCAATCATTTTGTCTACTGCCGATGCCGAAGCATTGGTGTTGGCGATAGCGAAGTGTCTGAAGTCGTTGGTCAAATTTGTCATAGTATCAAAGTATTTAGGTTCAACAATCATGGTCTGTCAATATTGTTATGCTGAAAAAAAATGACATAAACAAGGGTAGAGGTGTTTTTTTTGCATTTTTTCTTCGTTTTTTTTGCATTTTTGATCCTTTTGAGGTCCTTTTTCCTCGCGCGCGCGGTTATTATAGGGGGGTATGGTTTCTCTCGGAGGACTGTCGGGCAAGACGTTATATATATAATATATATAAGGAACGGGAGCGGGCGCGCGCGATTTTTTGTGTAAAATAAATACAGTTTTGATATATACAAATTTTAGGGAGAAAAAATAACAAAAACACGATTTTTCCCCATTTTGTTCTCCAAAATTTGTATAATTCAAATATTTTTTGTATCTTTGTAGTAGATTTCAATTCTGATCAGAATCGTATTATCTTAAACCTTAAGGCTGTAGACACCCATGTCTACGGATAGGGAATCATCGTCAAATCACTAAAAAAAGAAAGGAAACAAAACAACATGACAAAAAACAGTACCATGAGCAACACAAACAACATGAACAACATGAAAAACACCGACTTCAATCAACTCAACGAGAGCTATCAAGCCTGTATTCACGGCATCATTCGCAAACTAGAGGAGCGCTACGACTTCTCTGCCGACGACTTCAGAGACGACTTGGCACAAGAGGGCAGCATCGCACTCTGGGATGCCTACAAGCACTACGACCCCAGCAAGGCCAGCTTTCGCACCTATGCCACCGAAGCCATCTACTGGGCGGTCAAAAAGGCCTTCGACGCAGAGAGAGACTACATTCTTCAACACGAGTCCTATGACGTAGAGCTCAGCGAGGACGACGAAGAATCGGAGGACAAATGGTCTATCTGCCCAGCCGAAGAGACATGGAATGCCGACTATCGCTTCTCGGCGAGAGACCCACGCAAGGAATGCGAGCAACTACTCAGCCGCATCTCCGAAACCGACAGAGAGATAGTGCGCGAAGTTCTCGGACTCAACACAGGCTTCGTCTCGTCCTTTCAATCGGTGGCGGAAGAGGTCGGTCTCAGTCCTGAGAGAGTGCGTCAACGCTTCAACAGCGCTATGAACCGCCTCATGCATGCTGCCTAAACCAAACCTGATACGAATCAACCAAAAACCTACCTGACATATGAAACACTTCTTCTTTTCTTGCTTGCTGCTTGCGGTGACTTGCAGCACGCTCAGTGCCAAAACTGTTCGCTGTTTCGACAGCACCCGAAAGTTGTTCTGCGTACGCATGGACGACCGACTGATGACCATCCAGGAGTACGATGACTGGCTCTACCAGAATCACCCTTCTGCCTACGTTTCTGACACCATCTTGGTCTATTGGATGAAGCGCCATCTGGGCTCCAAGCCATCGACCGAGAGCAGAAACTACCGACTTTTCTCTTTTTCCACACGAACCATGATGTGGGGCGGCCGACTGCTCAGGGCATGGGTCGTCATCGACGATACTGGGCATGAGTGTAGTCACTGGGTCTTTGCAGGCAGTGCAGAATCTAATGGCGGACGATGGTGGTTGAGCGACGCAGGACTCGACGATGTCTCTGTCACACTCGTTCTCTGTGCCGACACGCTCTGCTGGACCTGGGGCTACCTGGACCAGAATGCCCGACTGATGATGTGGGTGGGCGAAAACGACCGAGGCGAGAATCAGTATATCCCTTGGGACTGGAGCAAGGTCGACTGAGCGGCTCTACCACCTCAGACCGCCCTTCGGAAACTCCTTGCGTATGCGGCAGTAGTTGTTGGGCGAGAAAGGATTGTTCTGCAGGTGGTTCTCTCCCAGATCAGCAACGAAGACGCAGGCCTTGATGTGCAGGTCGATAGCTGCCACGGGGTCGGCGTAGTCGCTGCGTATAGTGATGACGGGTGTCTCGTTGGGCAGCACTTGCCAGTCGGCATTAGGCACGGTCTTGCGTATGTTGGTTGCTATCTTCTGATCTTCTGGACCGACCAGCAGCAGCACGGCTGTATCGCTCTCGGCCAACTGATGGTCGCGACGCTGATGACGCGTATGATTGCTGGCGAAGATGAAGCGGCCGTGACAGAAATTGCGGTAGTCGGTCACCTGGGCCGATATCATGCCGCTCTCAGCCAGCACCGACTCGATGTAATGGGCTGCGGGAGCACCTGTGCCGCCATGGAGCACCAGCAGATGACGAATAGCCGACAGCGGCGTAAGCGGACCGTCCGAATGATTCAGCTCGTAGCTGTAGGTGTGAGCGGGATCCAGATCGACGGTCATCTGCTCGGCCGCCGAACGACCTGTGAAGGCACGGTAGAACAGCGCATCGCGATAGAACTGCTTGCAGACCGAGACGAATCCTTCGCGGAAGCCTCCGTCGTGCGGATGGGGAAAGACGAACACTCGGTCGGGATCGAGCATCTTCAGCAGCACGTTCTCGGGGCTGGCCACACTGGTAAATCCTCCTGTGCCGCTCGGGTTGACGGCGGCCATGCGCTTGGTAGCATCTTTGATGTCGATATTGTGTCCTCCATCGGACATCAGCAGACAGCGGCTGTTACGCAGCGCCTCGTCGGATATGGAGCGTAGCAGATAGGGCGTTATACTGCGTGCCAACCCTGCATTCTGTTCGTATAGCATAGCAGCCAGATGGCCTTGCATACCTCCGCTGCCGACAAAGAGCATAGGTTTGCCGGGTTCGGCCATCAGGAAGTCGCGCATAGCACTGACATCTCGTTCATCGGCCAGTCGCAGGGCTTCGGCTGTTCCCTGCAGAATCTCTGACATCATGGGTCGTTGTTTCATGGTAGTATAGTTTTGTTTATTTGGATTTGGTGGAAATGAGTTCGATCAGCCTACAGGACAGTTCATCGGTTTTATCGCGGATCTCCTGCAGAATCTTCAGAAGCGCAGTTTTGGCTTCGGATTCATCGGGGAAGAAATAATTCAGATTGCCATCAATATCATTTACATTGCTGAAGATATTATTGATGTCGATATTGATATCTTCTGTCTTTTCCTCAAAATCCTTGAGTTCTTCGCCTGATAGGGGCTCCTCCAGTACGACAGCATCTTCGCCATCATAATTCTCCTGATCCTTCAGGATCTTGCCAAAATCTTCTTCAAACGTAGACATACGGTTTCCTTTCTTTTAACCTCTAGCCTCTCGCCCTCTAGCCCTTTACTGTCCGCTGTACATCTGCTGCGGAGTCATGCTGCCCCACTCTTGCCAGATGGGCAGCGAGGGGTTGTCAATGGTGGCATCGACGATACGCATCACTCCTTGCATCACATTGGTCTCGAGGAACGCCTGGACCTCGGGCCACAACAGATTCATATACGCCGCCACATCGTGCGCGCGGTTCTTGAAGCGATAGATACTGTAGTTGCCGCCACGTTTAGCCAGCTGTTCGGCCCAGTAGCTGCTACCCCACATACCCTTGCCGAAAGCACCGAAATGGTGGTAAGCCACGGCATTGTCGTTCAGCCCATGGAAGAACAAGATCGGACATGGCAGTTGGTCGAACCGAGGTGCGCCGTGGGCACTGATGATAGCACCCGAGAAACTGAGAACTCCGCGGAAGCGGAAACCCTCAGGCAGACCTTGAGCCACACCATTAGCTACATCGCGAGCACATGCCAGCGAGATAATGGCCCCCGCCGAATTGCCCGACACAACAATATTCATCGGATCGATACCCAACTCAGGATGTTCGGCCAGATAAGCGATAGCGGAGAACACATCCTCCACGCCCATCTGCTGCGCGGCACAGAACGGTTTGACCGACTTAGCCAGTCCGCTCAGGCCTTTGCCCATCTTATAGCCCTTCATACCCAGCCGATAATCGACCGCCACCACCGAATAACCATTGTCGGTCAGCGTGCGGAAGAAAGGCAACAGGTAGGCTTCGTTGCGTGCCCCCGAGAGAAATCCTCCACCGAAGACGAAGAGAACAGTGGGTTTATCTACTCCATCGATCTGAGTAGCCGCACCCGCCGCGGGACGATAGATATCGAGATAGAGCGCAGAGGTATCTTTCTGCGCAAACAGATAGGTCTCTTGGGCTGTGGCAGCGACAGTCAGCGCAAGCGCTGCGAAAAAGAAAATCTTTTTCATTGGTAATTGGTAATTGGTGATTGGTAAGGGGTAATGTGTAAAAATTTGCGGCGCAAATTTACTACTTTTTTTCCACATACGCAAATGTTTGCGAAAAAAAAAGAGCGCCGAAGCGCCCTTTCCTCCACCAAACGCTGTTTAGTCGCTGCGCTGTTTAGTGCCTTCGGCGTTTACGCCCTGCGGGCTGTTTAGTCGCTGCGCTGTTTAAAGGGTTAGCGGTTAGGGGTTAGGGGTTAGAGGCGAAAACGAACTGTTTTTATTGTTTTTGACCTCTTGCGAGGGGATGTACCGCTCCGCGGTGTGGGTTCGCCCTAACGGGCTACGTTAAGTTTACTTATA
>DBVU01000060.1:36222-36375 GCA_002308195.1 Bacteroidales bacterium UBA1256 | reverse complement strand
GTATATTATCCCGTGATTTTGAAAATATGCTATTTTTGTGGCTACAAATCGAAACTTTTACAGTCGGTTTTGCCTTTCGAATCTTAAACTCTGGCATAATAATCGAAATATTTCGAAAAAAAAAGCGAATGGACTTGTCTAGCTCACTTGAGA
>DBVU01000060.1:21306-36166 GCA_002308195.1 Bacteroidales bacterium UBA1256 | reverse complement strand
TGAAATGTTCAATTTCAAACATTACGATACTTCGAAATCGAAACAAAAGTAACCATATTCTTAAAAACATATTATTTTATTTTATAAAATGTGTAGAATGTTGTACTTTTGCATCGAAATTTTTGAAACACGGGTTTCGAAACCCTCAAAAAATCGACATTTAACCATACGAACATTTAACCCATCCGGATACAATGAAACGAAATCTTACTCACTTTTATTGTCTTACTCACTTAACACGTTCTAACATGCTTATGTCACGTTCTGACAAGTCACGTTCCAACATGCACGTTTTTCGTACCCTTTTAACCTCCGCACTCCTTCTCCTGTGCTCCCTAACTTCGTATGCTAACGAGTATCGGCTTAATGCAGCCTCTACTAGTTGGTCATGGGCAGAATTTACGGTTAGCGCTGAGGGCTTTTATGAATACTACGAAACAACTGTAACTCCGGAATTCTGGTTTAATTTGGGATCGCATACTAGCGGTAATATTCTTGCAACTTCGGTCGCTACTAGTCCGGGCTTTAATGGTACAGATATTGCAAGTGTAGGTGGCAGTTCGAATGGAATGTATTATGTCGATCCGTCTCCTGATCATTACTATGTGATAGTTTGGTATCCTAATACCGCGATGAATTCCAACAACTATCCTGCTATATGTGCTTCAACTTCTCTTCCTGCTGAAATTGTTCCTTGTTCTGCGCCAAATCATGTGGATGTGTCGGGTGCTTATCATTTCTTCCCGGGTGAAACTATTTTACTAACTGCTCAGGCGTACTCATCCGCAGGTACGGGAAATCCTATTACAAATGGAGTTACTTACCAATGGCAAAAATATATAGGAAGTGCTTTTGCTGACATCGCAGGGGCTACGGATGCTACTTATACTAAAGTACATGCTACCGTGGAGGATGTTGGTCAATATCGTTGTATTGCCTCAACAGGCGATGGATGTACTACTGCTAGTGCTACAACTAAGGATACCGCGTTCAAATTGAAATGTCTTCAATTGTATGTGTACTATAACAATCAAAGCGATTATTGTAACCTGTATTTGGCCAAAGTAGATGCAACGCATGCGATGTGTAATGTGTACTTGCCTTATGCGGGTTATACATATTATTTCAAGATAACGGATGGCCAAAACAATTGGTGGGGAAATAGTGGCACAATGAATAGTGGAAACTGCACGAATTGGACATTAGGTGTCAATAATTATTGTGGTTTAACCACTACGAAAGCTGCTACATATACATTCAATTTGACTTTCAATGCTGGATTGACATCCTATACGATGAGTGTGGTTTATCCTGGTTCAGATCAATCGGCAGGATACAATCTGTACTTTGCAAATGATGTTCGCCAGTGGAATGCAGATAACATCCACTATCGTATAGGAACTAGTTCAAGCAATGACAAATTTCAGATGTCAAAAGTAATAGGGACGGATAACTTGTTTTATGTTACAACTCCTTCTCTAACTGGCTTTGATGCTTGGCATGTGGCCAACAATGCTTGTTGGAGTGGTAATGGAAACTCTATTTATCTAACAAAGACAGGAGATGCTTATGCTGCAAATGAGGCAGTACGTTTCGAGGGCGCTCCAATTCCTTCTGGAGGCTGGACTGTTATCCCGGGAAATGACTATACCATAGGAGGAGACTCTCAGAATGACAATTGTAAGTTCTATTCTTTTTCTACAGTTCCTGGAATGTGGACACACAATGTTTCTATTGTCCCACCATCATACGGAACGCTAACGGTTAATTACACTAGCCCTGCAAATGAAGCTTTGGCGTTCAATACAGGCAATCGTGATCTTCCACATACATGTTACTGTTACGTAACTGCGGAAGAAGGAACTGGCTATACGCTTGCTACATTGACTGTTAATGGCACACCTATTGCCAATCGAGCATATTTCATTCTGACCGAGGACGCAGTAGTCGAGGCAACATTCACTCCCGCAACATATACCGTAACATTGAATACCAACGGAGGAACAATTAACTCTGGAAATGTAACTAGCTATACCTACGGAGTAGGTGCGACACTTCCAACTGATGTGACCAAATCCGGAAGTTATATTTTCGCTGGATGGTATGATAATGCTGGCTGCACGGGAAGTGCGGTTACCGAAATCTCCACAACCGATACTGGTAATAAAACTTATTGGGCAAAATGGGATGCTGTAACAATCGTTGATATCCCGGGAACTGTTAACAAAGGCAATGTGTACACCTATACAGATGGCATGACCTGGTATGGCGCAAGTGACGAGTACTTTAATATAGGTGACGGAGATCATCCTAACCTCGATCGTTCGGTGGAATGGATTGTTAATCTAACGGTATCAGGTAACTATATTGTGACTGAGGAATATTCATGTCCTAATGGCCATAGAGTATTATTAGAATTGTTGGATGCTGGCAGAAATGTGGTTGCAAGTTATGAAACACAACAATTTAGCGGCCCGTTTACAGGAGAAAGAACGTATGACGCTTTGTGGAATCTAAATTCAGTACCAACGGGTGTTTATACTCTGCGTTTAAGGAATGTTTATAGTTACTCGCAACCTAAAGAGAAAAGCTTTACATTCTCTCATGCGGGCTTGAGCGTTTCCTATACCAAGGTGCCAAATCAAGCACTGTATGGAAAAGACGGTGATTCAAAACGAGCTTATGGCGAAATATCTGAACCAACTGTTGTGACAACCACCGGCATTACGATTGGGGCAACAGTCGATTCGACGGGCAATGTGCTGACTATCGGCGGTGTGACAATTACTGCACCACTAGTTACCACTGGTAAATTGTATGATATTCCTAAAGATGATCCATCGGCTCCCAATGTAGATGGTTGCGATTGGCGCTTCCGTTGCTGGAGAAATCTGCCTGCGACGATTACGGGGGATGTGAGTACAATCGAAGCTGTCTATTTCCCGACATTTGATGTGGATTATCAGACGAACGGTGGTACTATTTACGACCCGGAACCATATACTCACTGGTACGAATATACAGGTAGAGTAGAAGATCAGACTCCGCTTCCTGCAGATGTACGAAAAGATGGCTACGTCTTCGCAGGTTGGTATCAGAATTCCACCACACGTCTGTTCCCTTATTTGACCGGTAACTACTATGGTGACTATGCTAGAAGTGAGGGGTGTGAAAGCGATGCATGCGACTATCGTCTAAAAGCGCACTGGGTATTGCCTTGTGATGAACCGCAAACTATCTCCAAAGTCGTTTTGACTGGTTCTGGTACAACCAACTATACTTACGAAGGTTACAATGGTAACGAATATGCAGGCACACCAATCGTTTCTGTCGGTTCCACAACTGCTTCGTTCGATGTGGATAATGATGGTAATGAAGAAGTAGGTTATAAACTAGAAGCGAATGGTACCGATATTGTTTTTGCTACTTTGCGAAAAGGCGATTTCCGCGTGGGAGATCACATCTATGTGGCTATTACGGCAGAAAATGACTCGCGTGTCATCAGTAGTACGACGGACGGACTAACACTCTACTTTGGAACAGGAGCTGCTGATGCTCAGCTATTGGTAAATGTATCTCCTGTGGATCGCGGTATTGTGTCATACACTCTGGATGCAGACGATGTATTAAAGATGAACGAAGCACACGCAACGGGAGTCGGGGTGTTCCGTGAATCAACCAATGGAGAGAACCCGTGCGTGTATAGCGTAGAAATCAAAGGTTGCCGCGACTTGATATTCGATGACAACCATGGTACGGGTGTGTGGAGTGACCCGCTCAACTGGGCTCCTACTTACCATGAGATTCCTTCTCATTATCAAGCAACGCGCATTATTAGACCTTGTACAGTAAATATCGCAGATGCGCACGCCTTGAATGCCAAACTTTGTAAAGGAAATGGCAATAATGGTTCGTTGACCATCAATGCAAATGCAGCTTTAGAGGTTGTTCAACGAGTAAGCACCGTACAAGGCAACGATTATAACACTCTATTGGCCGTTGCAGCAGAAGATCTGGTTATCAAGTCTAATGCTTCAAACCAAGGTGCTCTCGCACACGGCGATGAGGGTAGTAACACACATGCCACGATTGAATTCTATGGCCGCGGTTCCGGTTATGGTGGCGGTGCCGATGCTACGTGGCAATACATGGGTGTGCCATTTAGCGATGTGTCGCATGCAATTGACCATTATTACGGCTCAGAGATGGCCCGTTGGTATGAAAACGAAACTGGTAACGCTGGCGAGAACTGGAAATGGGTAGACAAACCCGAAGCTCTTGTTCCATTCGTTGGATACGCGTTGACTAATCCTTCAGCTAAGATATTTACCAACCAAGGCACACTCGTTCCTTCGGTTAACCAGACGATTTCCCTGACTTGTGGTGGTACAAACTATAAAGGATGGAACTTCTTGGCCAATAGTTGGATGGCTCCTATTAATATTACGAAGTTCATTGCATCAGACTTTGGTGATGCAGAACAGACTATCTACTTATTCAACACAGGTATTAATGATGGCCATCAAGCTACGCAACCCGAGACAACTAGTGCTGGTCAATATGTGGCTGTGCCGATTTTGTCCGCAGGCTCAATGTTGGCAGACAACCGCTACATTGCTCCTATGCAAGGTTTCTATGTGGTCACAGAGTCTGCTACTAGCATGACGTTGAGATACAATCTCGTTCGTAACGACGAGCACGGCGCATTGTCCACTCGCCCGAATCGCGCTCCACGCATGGCAAACGGCGATGAGAACGATTCTCAAATGCCGCGTATTATTGTTGATGTAACGGGCAATCGCTTCAGCGATAGACTCTATCTCTTTGAGAATA
This sequence comes from Bacteroidales bacterium UBA1256, assembly GCA_002308195.1. The sequence continues at coordinate 31,333 of DBVU01000060.1, read as the reverse complement.
CTGATCAAACCAATGCGTTCGACAATGGCTGGGATGGCTATAAATTCGAAGGCGAAGATTATGCTCCGCAGCTCATGACGCGCACGGGCGATATGGATCTTGCAGTCGATGTGTCGCCTGCCTTCGAGGGCAAACAGATTGCTTTCCGTGCAGGAGAAGATACTGAATATACGCTCCATTTCTCTACTACTGAGAACGGACTGGTTCTACGCGATTTGGTTACTGATGTCGTTACGCCAATCGAGGATGGTGGTACTTACCATTTCTTCGCTTCCAACCGCGAATCAGCTATCCGCTTCGTCATAGGCGATAATCGCCAAGTGCCTACTGGTTTCGACGAGCAATCGGTTCTCACTTCCGACCAAATCCTCTCGCTCTCGGTTTATACCGCTGACGGACGATTGGTTCTCCGCCGTACGAGCGACTTCGACGATCCGTTACTCCTACCACAGTCAGGGGTGTATATCTTCTACATGCAAACCACTGCGGGGGTTAAAATCCAGAAAATAACATTCTAAATCAGACGAGGAAACTACGATGATGAAACGAACTTTCATATTTGCCCTTCTCGCCTTTGGAATGTTATGGTCGGCTAGCGCGCAAATCACGCGACCGGCAACCATGGGCGATATGCCAAGAGCACAGATTGGACAAGTTAGCAACAATGTGCTGCTCGATCATGCACAGGCGCGCAATAACAATATAGGTGTCAGCCATGTGGCTCAGCAACCTGTTGCTACTATGCAAGGCACAGTCTTTAGCAACGATTTGTTTGGCAAGAAACGTCATAGTGCGGTTTCGCATAATCTTGCTCAAGCAGGTTGTGGCGCCGTTAGCGAGAGTTACAATACTTTTGTTAGTATGTCCGCTTATCAGGATATTTCCGTAGCCAATATCGGCGCAGGCTTTGCTACGCCGCGCAAGGGCATCGGCCCTCCGCCACCAACGCCTAATCCCGATGATCCGCACGTCCTGCCTATTGGCGATGCATGTTGGTGGTTGCTTTTGTTGGCTGTCGGTTATGCTGCGCTAACCATCTATCGCCGCCGTAAAAACGCGTAAAATAGACAAAAGCACAAGTTTTTTGACTAAAAAATGCAAAAATATTTGCGTATCTCAAAAATTATTTGTACTTTTGCACCGTGAAATTGAACGAGGGGACCCGAAAAGGTTCCCTCGCTCGCATAAAATAGTGTCGTTATGCTAAACCAACAGGACCTACAAAATTGGATCAACGAGCGCCTCGCCGGCACAGATTATCAGCTCATAACGCTTTCTGTCTCCGCCCAAGACGATATTCTTGTCGAGATTGATCGCCTCGCGGGAGTTGATGTGGATTTCTGCGCAGAACTCAACCGCTTTTTGGTAGAGAAGATTGAGCAATGGGCTGCCTCAAAAAGCTTAGGCGAAATCGATTATTCGTTGGAGGTTGGTTCTGTTAGTCTGACCGAACCGTTCAAATCCAAGATCCAGTTCCTGAAGAATCTGGGCCATGATGTTGAATTGCTCGTCGATGGCAAGAAATTGCGCGGACAGTTAATTTCGGTAGATGAGGATACATTCTCTGTTGATATAGAGGAAAAAGTTGCTGTGGAAGGCCGTAAACGCAAAGAAACGCAACTGGTTACCTACACCTGGCGCTACGACCAACCTAAATACGTCAAATATGATTTAAAAATATAGTATAACTTTTTAACCCCTCTTAGCTGGTTGAGAGGAGCCTTCCAAAATAGTGAGGACTGCTAACGAAGTGATAGTCCGAACTAAGAGCGGGGGGCATCTGAGGACTTAATGACGATCGTATCGTCAGTTCGTGTCCGAGGATAGCCAGCAGCGAATGGCAACAAAACAAGAGTCAATCAATATGGTTGACATTTTTAGAGAATTCAAAGACTTCAAAAGCATTGACCAACAAACTTTGATGAATGTACTGGAGGATTCGTTCCGTAATGTGATTGCTAAGATGTATGGAACGGACGCCAACTACGATGTTATTATTAACCCCGACAAAGGTGACTTGGAAATCTACCGCAATCGTCTGATTATGGAGGATGACGATGTGGCTAATCCCGACACCCAGATCTCGCTCAGCGAAGCACGTCAGCTTGATGACGAAGCAGAAGTAGGTGAGGAAATCACCGATAAGGTTGATTTTAGTTCATTCGGACGTCGTATGATTCTCAATCTTCGTCAGACTTTGGCTTCTAAGATTCTCGAACTTCAAAAGGAGAACCTCTATCTCAAATACTCCGATATGCTCGGCCAGATTGTTTCCGGTGAGCTCTATCAGGTTTGGAAGAAAGAGATGCTTCTGCTCGATGACGAAGGCAATGAGCTCTATCTGCCGCGCCAGAACCAAATCCCAACCGATTTCTATCGCAAGGGTGAGGTGGTTCGCGCAGTGGTAGTTCAGGTGGACAATAAGAATCAAAATCCGAAGATCATCCTCTCGCGTACTAGCCCATTGTTCTTGCAACGTCTCTTCGAGCAAGAGATTCCTGAGGTGAAAGAAGGACTCATCTCTATCAAGAATATCGCTCGTATCCCTGGAGAACGCGCCAAAGTGGCTGTTGAGTCTTTTGACGATCGCATCGACCCTGTAGGTGCTTGCGTGGGCGTTAAGGGCGCACGTATTCATGGTATCGTTCGCGAACTCCGCAACGAGAATATTGATGTCATCAATTATACCAAGAATATCAAACTTTATATTCAACGTGCCCTTGCACCGGCTAAGATCTCTTCTATGGAGATTGACGAGGAGAACAAGGCTGCTAAGGTTTATCTCCAACCGGACGAGGTTTCATTGGCTATCGGTAAGGGCGGTTTCAATATCAAATTGGCTTCTATGCTTACTGGTTTCCAGATTGATGTCTATCGTGAGATGGACGAGCAAGATCTCGATGATATCTATTTGGACGAATTCAATGACGAAATCGATCAGTGGGTTCTCGATGCACTCAAGGCTATCGGACTCGATACAGCCAAGGATGTGTTGGCGAAGAGCAAAGAAGAACTTCTCCAGCAAACAGATCTTGAGGAGGAGACTATCGACGACGTATTGCGTATACTCGCCGCCGAATTTGCTAACGATTAATACTAACCATAAAATACAATTCTATGGCGATTAAAGTAATAAAAGCCTGTAAAGAACTGAACATCGGCATGTCTACGCTGACTGCCTTTTGCGAGAAGCACGGTCATCCTATCGAGGCGGATCCAAATGTCCGTATCGATGACGACCTCTTCCTGTTGCTCGCTAAGGAATTCAACAAGGATATGGCCATCAAATTGGAGGCAGACCGTCAAGCGGCCGAACGCCAAGAGCGTGCGGCTGCGCCTACGCTGACCGTCGAACACAAAGAGCCTGCACACATTGAGACTTCTGTGCCTCAACCTAAAGTGATAGGCAAAATCGATCTCGAGGCAGAGAAGAAGGCCAAAGCAGAAGCTGCTCAAAAGGCTAAAGAAGAGGCCGAACGCGCAAAGGCGGAGGCTGAGGCTGCGAAAAAAGCAGCAGAGGAAGCCCGACAAGCCGCAGAGGCTGCTCGCGAAGCTCAGGCCAAAGAGGCAGAACAACCGGCAGAACCGAAAAAACAAGAAGTATTCTCTCTGGGCAAACCCGAGTTGAAGAATGCTCCTAAGGTCGTGGGTAAGATTGATCTCGATTCTATCGACACTTCTACACGTCCTGCCAAAAAGACCAAAGAGCAGAAACGTAAAGAGCGTGAGGAACGTCAGCAAGCTCAACAGGCTCAGCAGCAAGCTGCTGCAGAACGTCGCAAACGCGAGCGTATCAAGGGTGGAGCAGCTAAGGTGGATCCTAACGACAAGCGTAATCAAACCGGTAAGGGCAACAAGGGCAAGAAGATTCAGCCACGCGAAGCTACTCAGGAAGAGGTTGAACGCGCTTTGAAGGAGACTCTCAACCGTCTGCAACAACCTAAGGGCAAGAGCAATGCTTCTAAATACAAACGTGAACGCCGTGAGCAAGAACGTGAGAAGCACGAACTCGAGATAATGGAGGCCCAGGAGCAATCTAAGGTGCTCAAACTGACTGAGTTTGTTACTGCGAACGATTTGGCTAATATGATGAATGTACCGGTCAACAAAATTATCGGTACATGTATGTCGTTGGGACTCTTCGTTTCTATCAACCAGCGTCTTGACGCTGAGACCATCAATCTGGTAGCAGAGGAGTTTGGCTTCCAAACTGAATATGTGGCTGCGCATGTGGTGGAAGAAATCAATGCGGACGAAGTCATTAACGATGCGGATATGGAACCGCGTTGCCCGATTATCACGGTCATGGGTCACGTCGATCACGGTAAAACTTCGTTGCTCGACCATATTCGTAATGCCAACGTGATTGCCGGCGAGGCGGGTGGTATCACCCAGCACATCGGTGCATATAATGTTAAACTCAAGAATGGTCAGCATATCACGTTCCTCGATACTCCTGGTCACGCGGCCTTTACTGCCATGCGTGCCCGTGGTGCTAAGGTAACCGATATTGCTATCATCATTGTGGCGGCCGATGATGCTGTCATGCCACAAACTATTGAGGCTATCAACCACGCACAGGCTGCAGGTGTGCCGATGATATTCGCTATCAACAAAGTTGATAAACCGGGCGCTAATCCTGATAAGATTCGTGAACAACTCTCCAATATGAATATCCTTGTTGAGGATTGGGGTGGTAAGTACCAGTGCCAAGAGATTTCTGCGAAACATGGTACAGGTGTGTACGAACTATTGGAGAAAGTGTTGCTCGAGGCAGAATTACTAGAACTGAAGGCCAATCCAAAACGTCGTGCTAAAGGTTCTGTCATTGAGTCTTCGCTTGACAAAGGTCGTGGCTATCTGGCTACTCTCTTGGTGCAAGATGGTACACTCCATATGGGAGATATCGTCCTTGCAGGAACCTATCACGGTCGTATCAAGGCTATGTTCAACGAGCGTGGCCAAAAGATCACCGAGGTTCATCCGGGCGAACCGTGTTCCATCCTTGGTTTGAATGGTGCTCCGCAGGCGGGCGATGAATTCAACGTATTGCCTACCGAGCAAGAAGCACGCGACATCGCTACCAAACGCGAACAACTTCAGCGCGAGCAGTCTATCCGCACGAAGAAGCATATTGGTCTTGAGGAAATCGGTCGCCGTATGGCTATTGGTGACTTCAAGGAACTTAATGTTATCGTTAAGGCCGATGTGGATGGATCTGTTGAAGCAATCAAGGACTCGCTCATCAAACTATCTACCGAGAATATTCAGGTCAATGTTATCCATGGCGCTGTAGGTGCTATCAGCGATAGCGATGTCATGTTGGCTGCGGCTTCCGATGCCATGATCGTCGGCTTCAATGTCCGTCCTACTGGCACGGCGCGCAAGATGGCGGAAACCGAAGAAGTGGATATCCGAATCTATTCCATCATCTATGATGCTATCAACGAACTCAAGGACGCTATGGCTGGTATGCTTTCGCCTGAGGTGAAAGAGGAAGTCACAGCTACGCTCGAGGTTCTGCAGACCTTCCATATCTCCAAGGTGGGCACTATTGCAGGATGTATTGTACGTGAGGGTAAGATCAAACGTGGCAACAAGGTTCGCGTTATTCGTGACGGTATCGTTATTAAGACGGCCGAGTTAGCCTCGCTTAAGCATGTTAAGGATGATATCAAGGAGGCAGGCGTTAATACCGAATGTGGTTTGAGCCTGAAGGCCTACGACGATTTGCAAGTAGGCGATATCCTCGAGTCGTTCGAAGAAATTGAAGTAGCAAAAACTTTGTAATATGAAAAAGCACATTCTTTTATTAGCAGCGGTGGCCATGAGCCTTACCGGTTGCTGGACTAGTATTCACACGGTTGCTCCTACTACGGAGTACGTAGCACCGGTTACTACTGTCTATACGACACAGGTAACTACACCGACCCCAAAAGTGACCACAACAACTACGGTTACGGTTACTTCATTCAACAACGATTGGTCATTCTATCTCGATCTCCAGGCTGTTGGCGCAGCTTTTGCTGAGGCTAACACGGTGGAAGAGTTCGAGCGTCTGCTCAACTCCAGTCGCTATATGATCAACAACCTTGATCTTAATCGCGATGGATATATCGATTATCTGCGTGTTTTGGAGACTTATCAAGGCTATCGCCACGTGTTCCTTATTCAGGCTTGCTTGGCTCCATCTGTATTCCAAGATGTGGCTACGCTGATTGCTGAGTGGCGTTCCGATCGTCTCTATGTAGAGGTTATCGGTGATCGCTATATCTATGGTTACAACTACGTAGTACGTCCTGTCTTTGTACAACGTCCTCCGTTGTGGACAGTGTTTGGTCGTCCTCACTACAACCCATGGTTCTCGCCTTACCACCACGGCCATTTCCCGTCTCACTATCAGTATCTGAAGCCGATTTATTTGAATCACTATCAGGCGTATATCAATACCTATATGCACAATCACCACTACTGCCACCACTGCGATTATCCGCAGCAGCCGTATTGGGATGGTTATACGCATATGACAGACCAACATCGCCGTCACGATTATCAGGATCAGCATCCTAATGATTCGTTCGACCAGCGTGTTACACACCAACTGACAGCTAATGGTTCGGGTGTGACGGTTCGCAATGCAGGTGAGTTGCGCAATGAGACTCAACGTCAGCAGTCGTCTTCTCGCGAAGGTTCTTCTGCTTCGTCCGGTACATCGTCTAGAACTTCTTCTACGTCTTCAACAACGTCGTCTCCGAGTCGTACAACTGGTACTTCGACCACTACGACACAGACTAGCGGAACTTCTACTCGTACGTCTCAAACATCTCAGACTTCTCAGACCGCATCTCAGAAACCGTCGTCTTCTACTGTTACACGTCAGCCTTCATCGGCCCAGACTGGCTCTGCACAGTCTACATCGCGTCAACAGACCACCACTCAGACTACGTCTTCTAGTTCATCTTCACGTTCTTCGCAGACCTCGTCTCAGCAGTCAACGGTTAACCGCCAGCCTTCTACTAGCGTTTCTACGCGTGTGAATACCAATGGTTCAACTCGTACTACTATCAAGCAGACTAATGAGCAAGGCAAGACAACAACGGTACAACGTACTTCTACTCCTGTGAATCAGCAGCGTACAACTGGCTCGCAGTCTTCTTCGAGCAGCCAACGTTCTGGTAGTTCGTCGTCCTCATCTTCATCAGGTTCGCGAACATCAGGTGGTAGTAGCAGTGGCTCCAGTACTCGTAGATAAAAAATAAACGCGCTCTTCACAGCGCGTTTATTTTTGTTATATCCGTTCCAGACATTGCAATCGGATCCAACCCTGATTACTCCCGACGCGGATATTGCACCATTCGCCGATAGTCTCGCGGATAGTGACCTTTGTTCCCTCATGAACGGTGAATAGGTCCGTGCCCGAGCGGTCAGGAGCGGACTTTGCATTGACGATACCCTGAGTGATGATAGCCTCGTTGCGCAACGTATCGCGTCGATGGAGCGAAACGGTGTTGAGCCCTGCAACGATAGAGAAGAGTAGGGCAATCCAGGCAATATGGAAAGCGCTCTTGCGGACACCAACTGCGCTTGCTAGCAGGAAGAGCAATAACGCCACGAGCATGAGCAAGAAGAGACCTACTGACAGCCACATCCATGTTTGCTCGCTTAGATTGTTACGCATGGCACGAACCCAAGCCGAAACAAAGAAATCCTGTTCTGGTATATTGTCGGTAATGCGGCTTTGGGCAAACTTCAGGTTGTATTTCGCATCCGGATAATTAGGGCGCAAACGCAGTGCCCGCTCGTAGCATAGGATAGCTTGCGCCAATTCGCCTTGTTTGTAGCGTACATTTCCAAGATTATAATAAACCTGAGCATCTGGCTGCTCATCCAAGATAGCTTGGTAGAGCATAGCTGCATCATCGTAGCGTCCTTCCGCGTAAGCCGCATTAGCTTCGTCGAAAGGCGTCTGCGCATTTGCACAAAGTGCAATAACCAATAGGCATTGACAAATTACAAATATCTTTTTCATATTTTCTGGTCCTCAAGATTGTTAATCAATTGTGTAGTAGCTCGATATAGGTCGTCCATCGCATGGTCAGTGCTAGGAGCATAGCGTGCAAACTCAGCTGTCGAGAGCACATCTTTCACTTCGCCAATCAGACTGTCGCTGACGCCTTTGCTGCTGAGCAGTTGCGAGATATTGTCTTTATTCAATTCGGCAGTCGGAATACTGAGTCGGTCGCTCAGATAGGTCCATGCTGCTTGCTCAATGGCCGCGTAGAAAGCATCTTTATTATTGGCTTTTAGTGCCGCGGCAGCTGCTTTTAGTCGCTTTTGAGCCACCTTATTTGCACGTTTGTACTTGACGCGTGTGATGTCCGCATTCTCTCTAATCTGCTTGCGCAGCACAATCAGCACTATACCTGCAATCAGCAGAGGCAGAACATAGCACAACCATAGGAATTGGTAATCGATGATTTGTGCTTTGCGATTGGCGGTCGGTAGTGGCCGTGTATCGATATAGCGAATATCGGTGCCCAGTTGCTTGATGTCCTCTTTCTGAGTATAGGAGATGACACCGCCATCGCTAGCATTCTTATCATTGTCACCCGCTCCGCGTTTCACGTGGATAGTATATTCCGGTGTAGAGAGAGTGCGATAGGCCTTGTCCTCAATGTCAAAATAACTGAAACTAACAGCAGGAATCGTATAGTCGCCTGCGCTACGCGGAATAGCCAGATATTCAATGGATTTGGTTCCACTCACACCTGCCGTAGTGGTGTTGAAATTGTTGGTTACCTTCGGGTCGTAAGGCTCGAATCCTTCGGGCCAGTCTATGGCAGGCGTTTTCAGCAATTTCATATTTCCCGCACCGGTGATGTCTATCTTGATAGTCACAGCTTCGTTGGTCTGCAGTTCCGTTTGGGAAATGCTAGGCGTCATCGTGAATTTACCTACACCGCCCGAAAAACCTGCAGGCTTTCCGCCAGGCAATGCGCTAACGTGTATGGTCGCACCTGGCGCAGTCAGCATTTTCGTGACGTTAGTATACGAAGCAAAGAAATTGTCAAAGATGCTGCGAACTTGTTGCTGAGTCTGTACACGTATTACGGCTTCGAATTTTGCAGGCTCGATGGTGATGTCTCCCGAATGTTGCGGATAGAGGATGGTGCGATAGAGCACTGCCGTCTGGTAGTTGCGGCCGTTGTAGTGCTCCAACTGAGTTTGTATCTCGCCTTGCTCAAGTTCCTGTTTTAGAAAACCGGTAAACTCTGGCAATTTGGTGTTGTTGGTCAGCTGCGCAACATCCACGTTCGCAAAATAGAGTTTGTAGGTAATCATCAGCGCCTCTTGCTCATGCACATGCGTTTTTGACGCAATAGTGCGCACAAACAGATTTTCGCTACTGGTATTGCTGCTCTGCGTACTCTGCGTTGATTGGCTCGTCTGACTTGCTTGTCCTCCTGTGCTCTGAGATGCTGATTGGGCGGGTTGCTCATCCTCAGGCAGTACAGTAATGCGCACGCCATTCGATTGCACACTCTCTCCGTCCACCTTGATACTGGCTGGCGGAATTGTGAACGTGCCTGCTTTCTGGGCCATCAGCGTATAGGTGTAGGTCTGAGTGAACGACGAAGTACGATGTCCGTTGACGAACGATGTGCTGCTGCTAGTCGAAGTGTACGGACCTGCTAGCACGTCAAAATCAGTAATCTCCGGAGCACGTAGATCACGGCTGCGCTGATTGACCGAGTAGGTCAACTGGAAAGGTCGACCTACAATGACCTGACTCGGTGCCTGAGCCTTGAAAACAACGTCTTCGGCAAACACGCTCAACGCGATGCCGAAGAATAAAATGATTATTGATAGTTTCTTATACATAGTCTTTATTTCCTTTGTCCGAGGTTGCCGAACGCAAACGCGGCTACCATTCTTTCTCTACGCGGCGTTTCTTGCCTTGTTGTCGCTGCATTTTCTCTTGCGTATCTTGTTCATCTTGCTCCAGGGCTTGCAGAATCTGTTCGGC
>DBVU01000060.1:536-21158 GCA_002308195.1 Bacteroidales bacterium UBA1256 | reverse complement strand
TTGCAACATCTGCATCGCTTTCACCAGATTGTAACGAGTATCATTATCTTTCGGATTAGCTCGCAGCGAGGCCTGATAAGCCGCTACAGCCTTGTCGTATTGTTGTTGCGCAAAATGACAGTTACCCAGATTGTGAAAAGCCTTAGCCGCACGCTCTTTATCCTTTTTCGGATCTAGCATCTTTGCGGCAGTCTCAAACTCCGTCTGTGCCTCGGCATACTTATCTTGCTTGAATAGCGCATCGCCTAGGTTGTAATGCGCCTCATAACTATCTTTATTAGTCTCTAGCGCACGGCGATAGTCCACTTCAGCCTCGGTGTAGTTCTGTTTCTTATACTCACGGTTGCCACGTCTCACATCGCCTGCTTCGCGCTGAGCGTAGAGCGGCGGGTAAGCCACGAGCAACAATAGATTGCATATTACCAATAGTCTTTTCATAATCATTTCTCCCCAAAAATATCCAGTCGTGTGATGGCTTTGTTCTTACGGTTGAAGATAAAGAAATCAATCACCAATAGGAGTAGTGCAATGAGCGCAAAACTCTGGAATTGTTCGTTGTAGTCGGTAAATACCTGTGTCTCAATCTCTTGCGTTGCCAGTTTGTCGAGCTCTTTCTCTAGTGCTCGCATGGCAGTGTTGGTGTTATCGCAACGTACATAGATACCTCCGCCTGCTTGCGCAATCTCGCGACACATATCTTCGTTCAAACGACTTACCACTACATTTCCCTCGCGGTCTTTCATGAAGTTGTTCGTTCCCGGAACAGGAATCGGGCTACCCTCAGGCTTACCGATACCTACTACCAGAACTTTTATTCCTTCCTCTTTGGCGCGTGTAGCAACTGCCACAGCATCATCCTCGTGGTTTTCTCCATCGGTAATCAGTATGATGGCACGACTGGCATCACTCTGCTCGCCAAAACAACGGATGGCTGTGGATAGTGCCTGACCAATGGCCGTGCCCTGAGTCTTAATCAACTTGGGACTGATAGTATTCAGAAACATCTTTGCCGACACATAATCGCAAGTAATAGGTAGCTGAATGAACGCATCGCCGGCAAAAACTACCAGACCAACTTTGTCGTTCACCATATTGTCCATCATCTTGCTCAGCATCTGTTTGGCGCGATCCAAACGGTTGGGAGCCACATCCTCGGCCAGCATCGAATTCGATATGTCCAGTGCCACGATGGCTTCGATACCTTGCCTTTTTTCCGTACGCTCGCTCTGACCGAATTGCGGACGAGCAGCCGCGAAAATTAATAGTGCTAATGCCACCATCAGTATGCCGAATTTCACGGTCGGACGTACGCGACTGGCATTTGGCATCAATGCCTCCACTAGTTCACGGTCGCCGAACTCCTCCAGTTGGCGGCGTTTGCGGCGCGTATAAACGCCATAGGCGGCTACAAAAACAGGAATACTGAATAGTAGCCAAAGCATATCTATATTTGCAAAACGAAACATATTATTGTGCTATAGTACGTAATACAAAATATCTCAAAATCAGTTCTAGCATCAAGCAGAGTAGGGCAGCATAGAGGAATGGAGCGAAGTTCTCCGAGTGTTTCGCATATTCACGAACACGCAGTTTTGTTTTTTCCAGTTGGTCTATTTGCTCGTAAATCTGCTTCAGACTGTTGTTGTCTGTGGCGCGGAAATACTGTCCTCCGGTGGTCTCGGCTATGCGGCGAAGCGTGCCCTCGTCAAACTCCGAATCCATCGTCATGTATTGCACGCCCATCGGCGTATGTACTGGCACGCGTGTCTGGCCATAACTGCCAACACCTACCGTGTAAACGCGTATTCCGAAAGTCTTGGCTATCTCTGCTGCCGTCTGCGGATCTATGTCGCCACGGTTGTTGCTACCATCTGTCAGCAGAATCACTACTTTCGATTTGGTCTCGCTGTCTTTCATTCGGTTAACCGCGTTGGCTAGACCCAAACCAATAGCTGTTCCGTCTTCAATCATGCCGTATTCCACTGATTTGAAGAGGTTTACCAGCACAGCGTGATCGGTCGTCAGCGGACATTGAGTGAAACTCTCGCCGGCAAACACTACCAGTCCAATCTGGTCATTCGGACGAGCTATTACGAAGTCGGATGCCACTTGTTTGGCGGCCTCCAGACGATTCGGACGCAAGTCTTCAGCCAACATCGTTCCCGATATATCCAGAGCCATCATGATGTCTATTCCTTCGGTCGATTCCGAAGACCAACGATTGGTCAGTTGCGGCCGTGCCAAAGCGATGGCGAGCAAGCTGATAGCAGCCACACGCAGCACAAACGGCACATGTAGCAGATAGATCCTCAGGCTTTTCTTCTGACGTTGCAATGAACCTGTGTCGGATAGCAGGACGCTCGCATCCGATTTGCGCAACTCGTAGAGATACCATCCTATGACTGGAATCAATAGGAGTAGCAGCCACAAATATCCTGGATTAGCAAATGTCATACTTCTTCCTCCTTCTCACTTTCATCTTTTGACTCTTGACTCTCAACTATTTTCGTCTCATTGACGAAATCGTAAGCGGTACTGAGCCCTTGTTCATTCTCATCTGGCGTAGTGTGCCATTTAGCAAATTTCACCAGGTCAGCCAGTTGCAGCATCTTGCTCAGTTTTCCGAATAGGTCTTTGTCTATCAGCGGTTTCATGGCGCGAAGCGTCTCATCGCTTGTCTTCTCCGTACTCTGTACGCCAAATCGCCTTCCGATATACTCACGCACCACATCCGTCAGGTCGGTCTGATATTCCTTCACTTTGCCGTCTTTCCATATCTTAGCGGCTTTTATCTCATCCAGTTTCTCCAGTGCCACCTCATCGGCAGGGCGCAGCAGTTCCGGATTTATCTCTTCCTCTTTCGGCTTGCGTTTACTTTCTATCCAACGCCAGAGGAAGTATCCGCCAACTCCTAGACCCGCAATCAGCAGACCTAGCAAAATCCAACGAATGATACCCCACCACCAGATGGGCGCTTTCTCGATATCTTTGATATCGGTAATGGCCAGACTGCTATCTACTTCGAACGGTTGAATCACGTTCAGCGCCATTGTCTCGGTCCAGAATGTATCTTCGCCGCTCACCACTTTGATGGGCTCAATGGCAAAGAGCGAGTCCTTAAAACTGGTCAGCGTCAAGTATTGGTTCAGCTGAATACGCCCGTCGGCCAGAGTGGTGGTATCTACTATCGTACGATCCACTATCTCTATGCCCTCTTGCAGCGTCTCACCGAACACAGGCCATTCCACCTTTTCCTTGGCGTCTTGCGTCACTTGTAGGTGTAGGTCGGTCTGATCGCCTATCATCAGCATCGTTGAATCGATACTGGCGCTAACTATTATTGCTAATAATATATTTAACATACTATTCTAATTTATCTCCCTCCTTTTAGGGAAGGTTGGGATAGGCTTACATTTTGAATAGTCGCATCAGGGCTTTCACATAGTCTTCGTCCGTGCGAACAGATATATGGTTTATGCCCGTGTGCGTGTATAGTTCTTCCAGCGAAGCTTGCTGTTCGTTCCATTCTTGCGCATAGGCCTGACGCGTTGCACTCAGTGCCGTATCAGCCCACACACGTTTTCCGCTCTCCGCATCACGCAGTTTGATGAGGCCCACATCTGGCATCTCCGCGTCGCGACGGTCGTATATCTGTATGACGCTCAGGTCATGCTTTCTACTGGCAATCACTACGGGCGATGCTTTCTGGATGCGCGATGTCGGAGCCTGATACCTGAAGTTCGGATCCATCAGGTCCGAAATCAGAAAGGCCGTACAACGCCTTTTCTGCGCATTGCTGAAGTATTGCAGGGCTTGGTTGATATCGGTTCCGTTGTTCTGCGGCTCAAAGCTCAGTAGCTCGCGGATGATGTGCAGCACATGCCCTTTACCTTTCTTCGGCGGAATATATTTCTCTATGCGGTCAGAGAAGAAGATCACACCCACTTTATCGTTGTTCTCGATGGTAGAGAAGGCTAGTGTTGCAGCCACCTCTGCCATCGTGTCACGTTTCAGCTGACTCAGTGTTCCGAAGTTACGACTGCCGCTGACATCCACCAGAAGCATCACGGTCAATTCGCGTTCCTCCTCATATACTTTTATATATGGGCGGTTCATACGCGCCGTCACGTTCCAGTCTATCGAGCGCACATCGTCTCCGGGTTGATATTCGCGTACTTCGCTAAAAGCCATACCACGACCTTTGAATTGGCTGTGATATTCGCCCGCGAAGATATTCCTACTAAGCCCGTGAGTCTTTATCTCTATCTTCCTGACTCGTTGTAATAACTCTTCACTTGTCATAAATGACTAAACGCCTAAATGACCAAATAAATGGTAAATTGTAGATGACCAAATGGTAAATTACGGAACTTGTACGGCATTTAGTACTTCCGTAATGATATCCTCGGTCGTGATGTTGTTCGCCTCTGCCTCGTAGGTCAGACCGATACGGTGGCGCAGCACATCGTAGCATACGGCGCGTACATCTTCCGGAGTCACATAGCCTCTCCTATGTATAAACGCGTACGCACGGGCGGCCTTAGCCAAATTGATGCTCGCACGAGGACTACCACCGAAGGCAATCATCTGTTTCTGCTCGCTCAGACCGTATTCTTCCGGATTACGTGTCGCAAACACAATGTCAACGATGTATTTCTCGATCTTCTCGTCCAGATATACCTCTTCTACTATCTTACGCGCCTTGATGATATCTTCGGTCGATAGGATAGGCAGCACTTGCTTCTTCTCGCTTGCAATGTTCTGACGGATAATGGCTTGCTCCTCTTCTTTCTTCGGATAACCAATCACCACTTTCAGCATAAAACGGTCAGTCTGTGCTTCTGGCAGAGGGTAGGTCCCTTCTTGCTCAATTGGGTTCTGCGTGGCCAGTACCAGGAACGGATCATCTAGTTTGAATGTCTGCTCACCGATGGTCACTTGTCTTTCTTGCATGGCTTCCAGCAACGCACTCTGAACTTTGGCCGGAGCACGGTTAATCTCATCTGCAAGCACAAAATTAGCGAAGATCGGACCACGTTTGATCTTAAATTCTTCGCTCTTCTGACTGTAGATTTGGGTACCAATCACGTCGGCAGGCAACAAATCTGGGGTAAACTGAATACGGCTGAAGTTAGCTTTGATCAGGTCGCTCAGCGTCTTGATAGCCAGGGTTTTAGCCAGTCCTGGCACACCTTCTAGCAGAATGTGGCCATCACTCAACAAACCAATCAGCAGACTCTCTACCAGATGCTTCTGGCCTACAATCACTTGATTCATGCCTAGTGTCAAGGCATCTACAAACGAACTCTCGCGTTCTACACGCTCCTGGAGCTCGCGAATATCAACTGGATTTTGCATAGTATAATGAAATTATAATTTTCCGCTTTTTACTCTGCAAATTCTGTGCCAAAACGTATGCTTGTGCATAAAATTTCTCTTTTTCTTGCATATATCAAAATTATTTTGTATCTTTGCAGCACCAAATTGTTCGAAACTATGAAAACAAAACTCTTAACGCGCATCAACGCACTCCTTGTCTTCTTTCTGGGCATACTTGGATTCACCAGTTGTGAACTTAGGCCAAAATATGGTGTCGAACCTGTTGTTGAATACGGCTGTCCGTATGTTTCCTTAGAGGTCTCTGGACAAATCACCAATGAGGAGAAACAACCACTACGGGATATTCAGGTGAACTTATCTCTGGAAGGCTATAGAACTAGGCCTGTGTTTACTGATTCTCTGGGTAATTTTTCATGGCGCAGCCAAGATGGCAAACTGGATTCTTTAGATATCATAATCAAGGACCCTGCCGGGGTTTATGAGGGAGATTCTACTCGCGTTGGAGCAGAAAAACATATATTCGACCAACCGAAAGGATGGCAAATAGGTGAATCAACCGTCCGCCAGGATTTCCAACTCAAGAAAAAAGAATAATCTTATCTTTTCTCTCCTTAAACCTAACTCTCTAGTATTATATACTTTGTATATAATACCAATATAAAAGCAAGCGAAATTTAGTGCGTTATAAGTGCGTTATAAGTGCGATATAAGTGCGTTATAAGTGCGATATAACCGAGACAGATACTGGGTAACCACACACCGAAAAACTAATCCCTTAAACTCAATATGGCAAGAATCAAACACGAACCTCACATCGAGGAAATCATTGGCGCGCATTCCAAGAATGGAATGGTCGAGCGACGCAAAACATTTCGCGACTACGATGGCAACATCACTAGGGTAGGACGACTCGAAGCCTATGTCAAGAAGCCGCGTAACTACAACGCCAACCCCATCATGAGCAACGAACGGGCCAATATGATGGCCTTTGGCTCGGCTTCTCATCTGGCCAAAGAACTCATCGACTCACTCAAAAACCAAACGCCGCTAACCGCCGACAAACAAGCTCTTCTCGACCAACTCAAGGCGCGTTTTTACAAGCAACTCAAGGGCAAGCCCGATCCCATCGCACCGCGCGACCGACAGGGCAATTTCACTATCTACTCACGAATCGACAATTTCATCCGCGCCGCCTTACGCAAGGAAAAAAAATAATCCCCTTTTCTTGCGTATCTGCTCCAAAATTTGTAAATTTGCAGTCGCAAATTCACTAATAGCACTTACCGATGAAGGCAAATCTTAGTTCAGAAATTTCTTTGAGCCGCGTCTCCAAACGCCTCTATTGTCCCGACGATGTCCTAGAACTCAGCCGCGTAACACGCCTCGAAAAAGCCCGCACGACTATCTATGAAAATGCGCGCCAAGGAGCTGCGAAAGTCGCTGAGTATATGGCAGATAGGATCCGCGAGAAGCAGCAACAGTCGCTTCCTTTCGTCCTTTCTATCGCACCCGGTCTCTCCACTCGCGATGTGTGCGCCGAACTCGTTCGTTTGCACAAACAGCAGGGACTCAGTTTCCGCAATGTCGTCTTCTTCGACCTCTTCGAATACTACCCGCTCACCAGTAGCGAATTAGGCAATCACGCGCAACTCAAGAGCCTACTTTTGGACTCCGTGGACATCCTTCCGGAGAACATCCACACGATTCCGTGGAACCTATCGAAAGAAAAAATCATCTCCTTCTGCCAGGACTACGAGCGTAGTATTATTGAGGCCGGAGGCATCGATTTCATGCTACTCGGTATTGGTCGCTGCGGAAATATTGCCTTCAACGAACCTGGTTCGTCGCTCAACTCCGCCACGCGACTCGTTTTGCTCGACAACAACTCGCGCGAGGATGCCAAGAATATGTTCGGTTCCATGGATCTGGTACCGGTCAGCTCTGTAACGATGGGCATTGACATCATTCTCCAGTCTAAGGAAATCATGCTCGTGGCCTGGGGCGAACACAAGTCCAATATCGTTCGCCAGGCTATCGAAACGCGCTACGATGTCGCTTGTCCTGCCTCGGTTCTCCAGTTGCACAAGAATGCACAATTCGTCCTCGATCTCGGCGCCGCCTCGTCGCTCACACGCATTGCCACGCCTTGGGTCGTAACTAGTTGCGAATGGGACGACCAACTTATCCGTCGCGCCGTAGTCTGGCTCTGCCGACAAACGGGCAAACCGGTCCTCAAACTGACCAATAAGGATTACAACGATTACGGATTAAGCGATCTCATCCTTCGTTTTGAATCGGCGTACAATTGTAATATCAAGGTTTTCAACGACTTACAGCATACTATCACAGGCTGGCCGGGCGGCAAACCCAATGCCGACGATACCAATCGCCCCGAGCGAGCCAAACCTTTCCCGAAGGATGTGCTGATTTTCTCGCCGCACCCTGATGACGATGTTATTTCCATGGGTGGCACGTTCGCACGACTGATCAAACAGGGACATAATGTCCACGTCGCATACGAGACTAGCGGATGTATCGCCGTTTGCGACGACGAAGTCGTTCGCTTTATGGATTTTCTCAAGGGCTACGAGCAATTGGGACTGCTCCACGATGAAGCCGTTTTGCGCAAATATAACGAATATATGCGCTTCTTCCAGACCGAAAAAGTAGGCGACCAGGATACACGCGAAATATTGGATATTAAGGCACTTATACGCCGCGGAGAAGCTACGGCTGANNGCCATCCGCCGGAGCGAGGCCCGCGGAGCCGTCCGCTCCTTCGGGCTCAACGACAAGACCAACGCGCACTTCCTCAATCTGCCGTTCTATGAGACGGGTACTATCAAGAAAGGCCCGCTCACGGATGCCGATTGTGCTATCGTCAAGGAACTGTTGGAGCAGATCAAGCCGAATGAAATGTTTGTGGCCGGTGATTTGGCCGATCCGCATGGCACGCACCGCGTTTGTCTGGATGCTGTTTTGGCAGCGTTGGACGAACTCAAACAGACTTCTGCTTGGGACGAATGGCTCAAAGATTGCCGCATCTGGATGTACCGCGGAGCATGGATGGAGTGGGAAGTTGACCTCATCGAAATGGCTGTTCCTATGTCTCCGGAAGAATTACGTTTCAAACGTAATACCATTTTGAAGCATCAGAGCCAGATGGAATCCGCTCCGTTTATGGGCAACGACGAACGACTTTTCTGGCAGCGCGCCGAAGACCGAAATCATGCCACGGCCGAACTCTATGCAAAGCTAGGACTCGCTGATTATGAGGCGATTGAGGCCTTCGTCCAATACAAACTGACCCGTTAATTTTCCGCCCGAATTTCTGCTCGGAAAATATCATTAAAAAGAGTCGCAATTTTCGTATTGCGGCTCTTCTTTTTGTGTCTGCCGCAAAGTAAAAAATGTACATAAAATCTTAATAATCGTGTATGTTTTTGAGCCTTTTAACGTGCGCGTGTTACGAAATCGCCTTAATAATCGTATACTTTTTCATAACGATTGCTATTGTGGGGGTAGAAAAATAGCAGTAATTTTGCACCCGAAAAAGAAAAAGCCTGTTTTTGGTACAAAATCGTAAAATTTTTAATGAAAATCTTAATATGAGTAAATTTCTACGCAATTTTTTAGTGAGTTCGGTATTGCTCTTCAACACTTCACTTTCTGCTCAGCAAGTATCGAACTCTAATTTTGAGGATTGGAGTGCTCCCGCTTATGATGGGCAACCTCAACCGAAAGGATGGAATGCATCCAATGTGTCCCAAGTGGGAATGGAATTTAACTTTGCGCACAAGGAAACCGGCCATAACGGCGGTTACTGTCTTATGGTTCAAGACCAAGACGTAGGTGCGATGGGTATAACAGAAACCAGTCCTGGTTATTTCTCGCTTGGTCAGCCGTGGGCCTATCTACCGAGTATTATGGAGATCAACAAAGCTACAGCCGGAACTTACGGAGGTATAAGTTGGAAATATCGTCCGGACTCTCTGTCTGTATGGATTAAACGTACTGGCCCCAATACAGACAAAGAGGATTTCTATTTGCTGTACTATGCATGGACAGGCACGGCCAAAGGTGACAAGTACAAAGGTAAGAATGGTCAATGTACCAGTTATTCTGCTACCAACGAAGAGTCTGATATTCGTTTGGCATTGAATGGTAACGAGTGTGGTACAACACAGAAAGCCACACAGATTTGCGAGGGAATGTGGCGCGAGAAGAAAACTTACGGTTCGTGGACGAACATTCGAGTTCCTATTTATTACATGAATAATAATGTGCCGACGATGATGAATCTCATCTTCTCGGCCTCGAACTATCCTAACTTCCGTGCGAATGATGGATTGTATAAAGACAATTCGCTGTATGTGGATGATATAGAGTTGATTTATTCCGCAACCATTCAAAAACTGTACGTAGGTGGCAAAGAGTGGAAGGGATTTGATCCTTCCACAGAGGAGGTCCAAACCTACGCATTAGGTGAGACCGCAACCGAGATTCCTTCTATCGAAGCAACGCGTGGAGCAGGTTCGATAACCAATGCGCACGGCACCACCGTTCCTTTCCCAGGACGTACATTGAGCGGAAGTGAGGTAACGATTGTGAATGGTGACCTCGTCAGCACTCCAACAAGGATAACTGTTAAGTCCGAGGACGGCAAGAAGACGATGGTTTACAAAATCCAATTCGTTAAAGCCAAGAGTTCGAACTCCAAACTAGCCGGAATTACCATCAACGGTGAGCCGATGGTTGGTTTTAGTCCGGCTAAATATAACTATCCTAATGTGTCCCTGCCTTATGGAACGACAGCCGTTCCTGTAGTAGGCGCAGAAGGTCAGGAGGACGACCAAACCATCAGTATTACGCAGCCGACTTCTCCTACCGGAAATGCAACGATCGTTGTTACTGCAGCTAACGGCGAGGCAAAGAGCACGTATAATCTTACTTTCTCCGTGGCTGAGTTGGCAGATAACACATTGCAAAATATCTTGGTAAATGGTTCTCCTATTCCGGGTTTCACTCCTTCGCAGACGATTTATAAAGTTTCTCTGCCGGTAGGCACGACCGAAATGCCAACCATTCAAGCCGTTTCCGCTTATGCAGAAGGTGAGCAGACAATAGTTCATACTGCTCCTTCTGTCATTGACGGTGGTACCTACCAAATCAGCGTTACCACCAAAGGAAACCCTGTTGCAAAGGTATATAAACTAAACTTCAAATTAGAGGCTTCTTCGTATATCTATCTGAATGACTTGCAGATGGAAGGCGGTTGGATTCATAACTTCCAACCTACGCAGATGACTTATTATGTCAACCTGCCATTGGGAACCACCGAACTGCCGGAAATTACTTACGAGAAGGGTGACCAGTTCCAGAGTGTAGAAGTTGTTCCTGCCGGTTTGGACGGAACAACCCGTGTTATTGTTACCGCCGGCAATGGAGACCAAGCGGTTTATAAGATTGTTGTATCTACTGAGAAATCAGAGAATTCTATGCTCCAAGGCATTAAGATTGGCGGGCAAGCCATTGCTGATTTCCGTGCAGATAGCACTTCTTATACATGGACTCTGTCTGTAGGAACCACCGAACTGCCCACAATTGAACCAATCCCGGGAGATGAGTATCAGTCAATAAATATCACTCCGGGCGGTGTGAACGGAAAGACTCGTATTACGGTTACTGCAGGTAACGGAAGCACGACGATTTATGTCATTGCTTTCTCCGTACAGACCTACACCGACAATACTTTGAAAGGAATTTATCTGAATGGCACGTTGATTGAAGGCTTCAAGCCAGAGACGAACGAATATACTGTTAATCTGCCGCAAGGTACCACTGCTTTGCCCGCCGTTACCTACGAGTTGCAGAGCACAGAGTTCCAGACTGTTAGCGTTCGTACTATTTCCGGTTTGAGTGGTGATTATAAGATTACCGTTCGCCCGCAAAGTGGTGCTAGTCGTACATATATCATTCATTTCACTCTGGCCACTTCCTCGAACGTTGCACTGGCGATGATTTATATCGATGGCGAGGAATTAGAAGGTTTTGCTCCGGATAAGACCGATTATGAGATTACTCTTCCGGCAGGTGTGAGCACGATTCCTAATGTGACCTATTTGAAATCTGAGAACTCGCAACGTGTATTAAGCGTGTTGGAGGATAAGACACAAATCATTACCGTTACCGCTGAAAGCGGCGATAAACGCGAGTATAGAGTTACATTCGTTATTCAGGTTTCTAAGAATGCTTATCTGGAGATGATTTATCTCGATGGCGTTGAGTTGGAAGGTTTTGACAAAGAAGAACTGAACTATACCGTTGAATTGAAGTCTGCTACTTGTCCGCTTATTACCGTAGCTAAAGCAGCAGGACAACAGGTGACTATTACCGCTCCGTATGCAGTAGGAACAGCCTATATTCTTGTACAACCGGAGCAAGGCGCATCGAATACTTATCGGATTGAGTTTGTCGCTGCAGCAGCAGAAAGCGCACAATTGAAGAATATCTTCGTTGACGGAAATGCTTTGGAAGGTTTCCAACCGGCAACCTTGCATTACACGCAACAGTACGCAGGTGCTCTGCCTGAGGTTACCTGGGAAAAAGGTGCGGCAGACCAAACGGTTTCTTTGCTGTGGAAAGGCGAGGTGGCATGGATTCATGTGGTAGATGCCATGGGCAATAAAGCGGCTTATAGTATTACTTTCAGTCGTCAATTGTCTGGCGACAAACGCCTGAGAGCAATCTTGTTAGACGGTACGCCGTTGGCTTCATTCGACCCGACGATTCTCAATTACGACAGCACGTTGGTTGCAGGTAGTAGTTATCCGCAAGTAGGATATATTGCAGAGGATAATACTCAAATCGTCTTCTTCGGTCAACTAGAGGACGGCAAATGGGGAATTTCCGTAGCAGCTGAAGATGGTACCAGTCAGACATATACCATCGCCTTCAGCATCCTGCCGTACAATGATGTTAATCTTGTAAATCTGGAGGTTGTAGGTCATTCTATTGCATTCGATCCGGAAGAAGAGAACTATAGCATTACTATTGATGAAGGTGCAGTTCTACCGGATGTCATCGCAACTGCGAAAGAAGGTCAGACCGTCGTTTCATATGTTGTTGACGAGAACCACCAACAAGTCGTAGTTACTGCTGAAAGTGGTGCCACCAAGACCTATAATATTAATTACACACGCGTACAGAGTGGTAATGCTCTGTTGGCAGATATCTTGATTGAAGGCGAGAGTCTGTATCGTTTCCGTCCGGATAGTTTCAATTATAGCATTACGCTGCCGAAGGGAACTGCTGTTGTACCGAATATCTATCCTATAGCACAATTAGACAACCAGACTATCACTACTTATTTCAGCCGTCCTAACGGAACGACCTTAATTGAGGTAGAAGCGCAGGATGGAACAAAAGCACAATACACTATTGCTTTCCCCGTTGAGCAATCGGCTAACACCAAGTTAGCAGAGTTGATGATCAATGGTGATATGAAAGATGTCAACGAGACTGACTTTACTTATACTCTGCCTTATGGAACGACTGACCCTTATGAGGTTAGTTACACCAAGGCTGAGGCTACTCAAACAGTGGATTATATCTCTGCTCCTGTTACCGGTGTGACGAAGCTAATTGTGCATGCCGAGAATGGCGATACACGTACATACTCTATTCGTTATAGCATTGCCACGCCACAAGGTGCGAATGTTATTACCAAAGTGGATTACAGTTATGTCAATATGGCCGGTGAGACACAAACGGGTAGCCTTGTTCCGGAAATAGGAGACAATATTATTAACTTGCCGTTCGGTGCTAAAGCGTTTGCTGTTGACTCAGTATACAAGAACTACAAAGAGCAGACGGTTATCTTCTACAACGGAGGTATTCGTCGTGGCGCAAAAATCATTGCTGCCGCAAACCGTGAAAGCGTAGAGGATGTAGTTTATACCATTACTCCGAAGATGCCTGAGTTTGATACCACCGGCAAACTGAAAGAACTGAAGTTTAATGGTGCACTTGTACCTAACTGGCGTCCGGATGTATATAACTATATGATTAATGTCACCGCTCAACCTACGATAGCTAACTTTACGTATGTGGCTTATGACGGCAAGACGGTTACTCCTTCTTCTCTTGATGCGAAGAAAAAACAAGTGACCTTCGCCGTAGATGGCGGCGAGACCTATTCTGTATGTTGGTACTATTCGAACGATGACCCGCAGTTTGATTTCAGCAAAGACTGGGTAAAAGCAGCACAAGGACCGGGTTATAAACCTACAGCATCGTGGAAAGTTCCGGCGGATTATGCTAACAAACATGAGTATAATATCGACTTTATCGTTCACGTTAACTTGATTTATCAAACCGGAAAAGAAGTTATTAAAGCCGGTGTAAACGGTGCATTGCTTTCGACTCTCCGTGGTGCTCCTCTGAATGGCTCTGTTCCGGGAATGATGACCACGGGTAATATGACGCTCTCACTGGCAAACAGTGGTGGCTCGTCATCGAGTATGTCGATGAGCAAGACTACCGGTGTTGTCTTTAGAAATACACCGGAGCAATTTACCTTGGATTATAATCCGTTGACGACAACAAATATCACCAAATGGTATTATGATATCTTACTGACGGATGGAACGAGCACGAAGACCACTCACTATGACGGATCTTATAATTCGTTGAATACATGGCAGGTAGCAACCTCTACATTGGATTATAGCGGTCTTGGCAACGTGCAACGTATGACGTTTGCCATCAACTCCGCACACACTGCTAATGCTAATGATTTAGGTTCCGGTGCTACCGGTCAGTCTATGTACGAATCGCAGTTGTTGATTCAAGACCTTCGATTCGTCTATAACTCAGCTCTGACAGCAGCTACCGTTAATGGTGCTACCACAACGAAGAGCGGAAACACCTTTACCTATAATCTTGCAGCCAATGAGGATATAGTAGGTATTCCTTCGCTGAAGTTCACCGGTGCTGTACATGACCAAATGCAGACCATTGAATGGTTGAACGACGGCGAATGGATTAACGGAGAATTGAGAGCCAAAGTAACGAACTATGGTGAAAACTCATTGGACAACACGGTTTATACCGTTGTTCTGCACCGCGATCCTGTAACATCATTGGAATATACGGCTTCGTTCGGCACATATCCAATGACGGCCTCCGGTGATACTACATTTGTCAACCTGCCGTTCGCAACGCAAGCAGTGCCGGATATGACTATCACTCCTGCATCTGTTCACCAGAATTTCGCTATCACGAAGGTAGGTAAGAATATCAAAGTCGTTGTGACAGCAGAAGATGGCAGTTCTGCTACTACCGTTTATGCTTTCCGCGAGACGAAATCGAACAATGCTGCTCTTGCTTCGATTACAGCAAAAGATGCAAAGGGTACGAATATAGAGTTGACACCTGCGTTCGATGCCAATACATTGGAGTATTCAGTTGAGGCGGAGCAAATGCCTATCTTCTCCTTCGCTAAACAACGTTCGTTAGATGATAAGGAATTAGGTCAAATTGCAGAACTCAAATATAATGCTACCGGCGCTACTATCACTGTTACTGCAGCAGATGGAACAACCCAACGCGTTTATACTATCAACCGCACGATGGCAGAAGTTATCACGTCCGGTAAGGTAGATGAGTTCTCTATCGGTACGAATATCTACACCAAGTTAGGCAAGGAGACCTATGAATGCACGGACAAGAAACCCACTGAGGCTGTCTTCGTAAAACGTCAGTACGCTAACGACTCTATCGTCTTTGTACAATCACAGACCAAGATGGAATGGCAAGTATACGGTTCGGAGAACCATACATACGTTTACAATTATCCTACAGAAAAATCCAACAATGCACGTCTGAGTGATATCTTGGCAGGAGGTAAGAGTATTGAGGGCTTTGATCCAGAGTATGGTGAATATACGATTACTTCAGACACAACGGTACTCATAGAAATGATTGCTGCAGAGCCGGAGCAATCGCTAACGATTACCCAAAATCAAATCGAGGGCGGAGTAGAGTATCAAGCAGTTGTTACTGCAGCCGATGGTAATACTCAGAAAACTTATACCGTTAAAGTCGTTCGTCCGTTGAGCAATGATGCTACGTTAGCAGGACTCTTCTTAGATGGTGCACTTGTCAATGGGTTCCGTGCTGATAGCATGAATTACGTTGTCACAATCTCTGCTTCGGCAGTTAAGATAGCACAACCGAAGATGCCTTCTGTAACCTATCTCGCAGGCCACGAAGGGCAGACGATTGAGGTTGAGCCGGGATTGTTAGGTGAGACTACTACAATTGAGGTTAATAGCGAAGATCGTAACAACAAGAACTATTATTACCTCAAGGTAGAGGCAGAGCCAAGCCATTGTGTTGATTTGACAGGAATCACAGTTAATGGTGAGGTAATTGAACATTTCGAGTCCGGCCGTCACTTCTATTCTGTTTCTTTGAAAACCCGTGAAGTGGTAATCGACTATGCGGCAGATGACCGCTTCCTGACTGTAACACAACATGGTGAGGAAGTAAGACCTGACCAATATTACATCTACACGCTACATGTAATGGCAGAGGATAATATTACGACTTCTGACTATCAAATTGAGATCTTCGTTGAGAATCAATCTTCTGATAACAAGTTGAAGAATATTACCCTTGACGGTAAGGACTTTGTGGACTTCGAACGTGCTTTGAACCCGACTCTTACTTACGATGAAGGCAATAACAATTACACCATTATTCTGCCGGCAGGTACAACAACCTTACCGGAGGTTAGTGCCCAACTGAAGATGAATGGTCAGAATGTTGTTATTGAGCAAAAGGAGGACTCAGTTCTTCTGCACGTTACAGCCGTAGACGGAACGCCGAATACCTATACACTACATTTCGTTGTACCTATGTCAAAGAATGCAGATTTGAGTATGATATTCCTTGATGGTAATCCATTGGAAGGCTTTACTCCGGATTATTATTTCTATCAAGTTACTCTTCCGGAAGGTGTACATTCACTGCCGGACGTAGCTGCTCAAAAGGGCGAGAGTTCGCAGACTATTCTGCCGATTGAGATGGATTACAACAAACTGCAGGCTACTATCAAAGTGCAAGCAGAAGATACAACAACACGTCTCAGTACGTATGTAGTGGTATTCCATTACTCTCAATCCAATGCAGATACGTTGATGATGATTTATGCCGATGGTGTCGGATTGGAGAAATTTGCTCCGCATACATTCTATTACAACGATTCATTGGCAGTAGGTACGCAGGTGTTCCCTGACCTCAGTTGGGAGGAGAAAGACCAATGGCAGATCATCACGATGGATACTGTTTTAGCAAACGATAATTCGATGATTCGTCAAATTCATGTGACTGCAGAGAGTGGAAAGAAGAGCACCTATACGGTTTCTTACACTATCCGCCAGTCGGCTATCGATACACTCCAGATGATTTACATTGACCAGCGTGCTTTGCCAGGCTTCAATGCCGAACAAACAGAATACTCATATACACTTTCTGCTGCCCAAGCAAGTGGATTGAGTGGACTGACACCGGAAGTAGAGTATATCGCCGGAGATGAGTACCAGACAATATCCGTTAGTCAGGCTACCGACTCACTGAGCGGTAAATCACTTGGGTACAAATCGGTTATTACCGTTACAGCCGCTACCGGTGCAACACGTACATACACGATTCATTATCCGGTAGAACTCTCTACTGACGCAACGCTGAATATGATTATGCTTGGTGGTAAACCAATCAGCAACTACGATGCAGAGCGTTTCAACTACAAGGTAGAGATTGATATGGAAGCTTCTATCCCGGTTGTCTCTGTTGTCAAGAAAGAAGATGCGCAGACATATGAGATTCGAGTATTGGAGGATACCGTATTGGTAGTGGTATTTGCAGAGAATATTGAGTATACGCAAACCTATACACTCGCTTTCGACCGTCAGAAATCATCTATCACTACATTGCGTGATATTATCATCACAGACGATAGTGGCGAGACATTACCTACGGCAATCTTTGCATTCCGTTCGAAGGATTACGAGTACACGATCAATATTCCTTACAATGCAGAGGATGAAGAACCGATTCCGGCGATTGAGACTATACTCGAAGATCCGCAACAATCGGTTGAGAGAACAGAAACGGTATTGCCGAATGGTGATATTCAAGTATCACTCTTTGTTACCGCACCTAATGGTGAAGATCAAGCAGAGTATTCACTAACCTTCCATTTTGTGAAGAATAACGATGCTACTCTGAAGGCTATTTATCTGAACGAAGTACTGCTACCGGGATTCGATAGCAAAGTAACTGAATATGATTATGTATGGCCTTATGGCTCGACATCTGACGATTTCTTCGATGTAGACGCAATTACGTATCTACTAAGCGATGAATTGGCTGTTGGCAAGGTTTGGGTAGACGAGAGTGGCGTAATCTTTATTCAAGTTATTGCGCAAGATGGTGAGACAGAATTGAATTATGTCATCCGTCAAATTATTGGCAAAGATAATGACTGTTCTTTGATTACCATCTTGTTAGGTGAAGATTCTCTCCGTGGATTTGATCCGGATGTAACCTTCTATACATATTACTTGATAGAAGGTAATAATCCTCCTGTCGTAGATGCTCTTCCTCATTCAGAGAATGCAGAGGTTAGTATCCGTGAGGTTTCTGCCGGTGATACCTGTACAATTATCTGTACCGCAGCCGATGGTACGGAACGTAGATATTATATTTATTTTGCGGTTTCGACGTTGGATGATGCTCTCATCCCAACTGCAAACGATGTGATTCTACGTCGTGTGCCTGGTTCAATGCAACTCTTCGCAGGCACTATCCGCAAGGATGTAACGCTCGCATTGTACGACCAGAATGGACACTTGCTGTATTACAACCAAGTTCCGGTATCTGACCCGAATGATGCCGATGTGTCTTGTGGCGCCGATGGCAAAGACCACTTGAATAATGTAGTAGATACTCGCTCCGGATTACTGATAGATATAGTGCCTGGCCAGGTATATTTCTACACATTCTTTGTCGCGGAGAAAGATAAAATTACTTCAGGTAAGATACTTGCATTGCCTTAACGATGTCGTACTCCTGATATAAACAAACGCATATTTGTAGAAAAATCCCGCATGCATTTGTGTATGTGGGATTTTTTTTGTAATTTTGCGCCCTGCTTCGTGGATTGCATAGTTTGAGCAGTTTCATGCGTTACAGACAGATTGTACATATTCTTTTCTTGGGGCTGTGTCTCTTGGGCATCCAGTTGACTATGTTTGCTCAAGAAACTTCTCTTTCCGGTGTAGTAGTAGATGCTGATACCGGAGAGAAACTGCCGTTTGTACAGATCTATTTTGTCAATCCGCTCAATCCCGATACGCTGATTTCTCAATATGGTACAACTTCTGCATCAGATGGTTCTTTCTCCTTGAGCAATCCGGTAGGCTATACTACCGTTCATTTCCAGATGGTAGGCTATAAAACTGAGAAACTTACGTTACGCGCAGGGCAGCAACGTAGAAATCTTAAGATGAAACTCGAACCGGATGTGTATGGCTTGCAAGATATCATCGTGACACCAAATAGTGGCAAGCGATATCGCCGCAAAGGGAATCCCGCGGTCGAACTTATCAAGAATGTCATAGCCCACAAAGATTCTTTCCAGGTACGCTCCGCGGACCATTATAAGGCAGAAGTGTACGATCGAATGTCTTTTGCAGTCGATAATTTTACTCCTGATTTCGACAAGGCGCTATGGAAGAACCTTCGTTTTATGGAGAAATATATCGATACTACGGGCACCAATCCTTCGCTCACTCTTTCTATCCGTGAGCATTTGGGACACGAGTATTTCCAACATAAACCTCACCGCAAGAATTTGGTTATTGAGCATGACCGCACTTACGGTCTCGAACAAATAATGTCCACTCAGACCATAGAACAGAATATGGATGCCATCTTTACGGATGTGGATATCTACGACAACGATATGAATCTGTTGTTCAATCGCTTTGTTTCGCCCTTGTCTTCTACGTTGGCTGTCAGCTACTACGAGTATTACATAATGGATACCATTGTTCTGGATGGAGATTCGGTTATCGATTTGGTTTTTGTCCCTGTCAATTCTGAGAGCTATTCGCTGATGGGACATTTGTATATCATGAACGACTCCACATACAAGCTCAAGAAATATGCGGTTAGTATTCCTCCGCATATCAACCTGAATTTTGTGAGCAACTATTCGTTGGAGCAGACATACAAGCGCTTGGACAATAATCTGTGGTCACCTGACCGAACCAATATTTCATGCAAATTATTCCTTTTCAATCGCAAGAAAACCATCATTGCACGTCAAACGCGACTTTATACGGATTTCGATTTCGAATCGGAGTTTGAGCCCAAGGTTTTTGCGATTGTTGATACTAAAAGCAATCCGCCTACTGTTGCAAAAGATGTGGAGGAACTGTTTTGGGCAGAACATCGCCCCGAACCATTGTCTCAGTACGAAAGTTCGGTAGAAGAGATGGTCGAGGAATTTAAGGTCAATCCTAGTTCCGGCTCACTCTTCATGACTCTGGATGCGCTCAGTACACAGTATGTCCGCACTGCTCCTAGAGGCCATTTGCTGGAATCCAAATGGGATTTCGGACCGATCTATAACATGGTTTCGTGGAATAAGTTAGAAGGTGTCCGTTTGCGCTTGGGAGGCCAAACAACGGCAAATCTGCATCCTCAGTTGTTTTTCGCAACATACGTGGCATTCGGTACTTCCGATTTGCGACCAAAATACAACGCAACGCTCATGTATTCGTTCAACAAGAAGCGTTATCATCAGTACGAGCGTTTGCGCGATTACATAGCTGTTTCTGCGCAATACGATGCGGTGGAACCGGGCTTGCAAACAGAGATTATTGCTCGCGATAATATTATTCGGTCTATTCCGTTCAGCAAGCCAATGGACAAGAATATGGCATATGTTTTCAATGCGCAGTTGAGTTATATGAAGGAGTTTCGCAATCATCTGTCTATTCTTGCCAATTTCAACTACGAGTTTAACGAAGCTGCGGGAGCTATGCATTATGACCGAATTCACTGGACCGATTCTGCCACTTATACCACCTTGCGCGGATTCGACAAGAATGGCATCAATGCGTACCATAACTACGAACTATCGGCCGAATTGCGATACTCTCCTGGCTTGACAATTCCGATGAATCGAATGGGTGTTGAAACTCCGTT
>DBVU01000060.1:0-428 GCA_002308195.1 Bacteroidales bacterium UBA1256 | reverse complement strand
TTCTCTTCGTTTGGCCATCTGGACGCACGTCTTCAGGCGGGATATATATGGAATAAGGTTCCGTTTACCAAACTCTTCTTCCCTTCTGCATCCACGCCTACTTCTATTTTCTTGGCTAGAAATGCATTCAACCAGATGCAACCGATGGAGTTTATGTTCGATGCCTACGTAGCGCTCTATGCCACGTATTATTTCAAAGGATGGATACTCAATCGTATTCCGGGCATCAATCGTTTGAAACTGCGCGGAGTGGTTAGTTTCTCGGCTATCTATGGTGGCTTGAGCAAGAAGAACAATCCGTATGTTCCGGGCAATGAGGGCTTGTATGCGCTGCCGAACAACGTGTCCGATTTTGTGTTCGACTCCAACGACCCAACTATTGTGACATCTGGTGTCACATCTTCTCCTATCGGCAAATTGCCGTACAT
>DBVU01000006.1:255-6249 GCA_002308195.1 Bacteroidales bacterium UBA1256 | reverse complement strand
TCGAGGAACTCCACCACGCGCTCCAGGGCATTGGTGGTTTTTCCTGCAGCCGACACCACGACCATCAGATCCTGCGCTCCTGCGAGTCGCACGATCCGTTCTACGTTCCGAACGCCGTTAGCGTCCTTCACCGATGCCCCACCAAACTTAAAAACTTTAGCCATTTGCTTTTAGCCGTTAACCTTACAGGTTTGCCATACGGATGGCAGTATATGCGCCTTCTATACCTTTATTACCTAAAATGCCGCCGCTACGGTCCAGCGCTTGTTGTTTGTTCAGAACGGTCAGGACAGAGAAAATGACTGGTACTTTGCCCTGCACATTCAACGTTGCCACACCCTGCGTCACCGACTGGCATACATAATCGAAATGCGGTGTATCGCCTTGGATAACACATCCAATAACGACCACAGCATCAACGCGTTCCTCTTTCATAATACGCGCAGCGCCGTAAGTCAGTTCCACTGCACCAGGAACATGAATCACATCGATATTATCCTCGGGCACACCGTGCTTCCGAAACGTATCGATGGCTCCTTGCGCCATGGCATAAGTGATTTCACTATTCCAGTCCGCAACAACTATAGCATAACGCTGACGCCCAAGGACGTCAGCGTTAGGCAATTGGTTAGCATCGTATTTTGACAAATCAGTAGTCATTACTCTGCAATTGCGATATACTTATCAATATCCAATGCTTCGTTCGAATCTTGATATTCATTCTTGATACGCTCGAAAGCTTTCTTTGCTTTTGCTTTCTTGCCTTCGTGCAGATAAACGATACCGGCTTTCTTCAAACTCATCGGAGCAATCAGTTCGTTACCAGACTTAGCAGCATCCTCAAATGCGCTGGCAGCCTTGCCGTACTCGCCCAGTTCAACGTAAGCGTCTCCCAACATTTGCTTTGCAGCCGGATCTATGTTCAGATCTTTTGCAGAGAACTTCTTCAGATACTTGGCAGCCTCTTCGTACTCGCCTTTCTCGAAATAGCAGATACCTGCATACAGAGCAGCCAATTTTCCCTGTTGGAACAGACCGTACTGATCAGCGATAGCCTCAAATCCGATGCACTCAGCGTCGTCACCGTTCAGTGCTTTGTCGAAATCACCTTGTTGGAAATAAACGACAGCTTTTGCATTCTCGTTGCTTGCTTCAAGTCCTTTTGGAGCAATAACGTATTGGTTGAGAGCGATACATGCCATCACTACGATAGCAATACCCAATACAATCCAACTCAGGAGCGAAGAGTTGTCCTCGATCCATTTACCGGCACCGGTGAGCGCTTCGTTCACTTCCTGAAGTTGCTCATCCTGCTTCTCAAATTCTTGATTCTTTTTACTTTTTGCCATAATATTATGTTATTTTATTCGTTCGTTAATTGTGCTTTCAGGCACACGTACCCAAAAAACGCCGCAAATTTACTACATTTTTTTGATATACGCAAGAAAAAACAATTTTATTGCATAAAAATGTTCAAAAATAGTCACTAGACTATCAAAGCCTATAGTAGTACATCTATATTATTTGCAGAAGCGCAACATGCGCCAATCGGCCTTGTTGCGCGTGGCAGTATGGTGCAGACCGTAACTCTCAGCAGCGGCAATCAACGTAGAGCAATCCTCCTCGTAGAAACCACTGAGCCACAGTTGTCCGCTCGGGGCAAGGCACTCCGCGTACGCCTGCATGTTTGCCAGCAATATATTGCGGTGGATATTGGCCATGATAAGGGAATAACCACTCTCCGACTCTCCCTTCAAG
Organism: Bacteroidales bacterium UBA1256; assembly: GCA_002308195.1. The sequence goes on along the minus strand of DBVU01000006.1, from coordinate 4,491 downwards.
GGAGAGGGCGGTGTGCTCCCGATTTGAACGTCGATATCGACACCATTCAGTTCAGCGTTTTCGCGGGCGTTCTGCACACTCTTGTCGTCTATATCGATAGCCAAGACATAGTCTGCACCTAGTTTCTTGGCAAAGATAGCCAGCACGCCTGTGCCTGTGCCATGGTCGAGAACAGACTGATTGGCGAAGGCTGATTGTTGGTTAATCAGTTCGTCAATCATCATGGATGTGGTCTCGTGATGGCCGGCACCGAAAGCGCAGTGAGGGATGATTCTCACTCCGAGCGGCAGCTCCTGAACGGGGTGCTCTGCTTCCCATGTAGCATTCCAGTTCTCGTCCGGACAATCCTCGATTCCAACGAGAGAAACACCTTCGGTCATTGCTATTTGAGACTGGATAGCAGGTAGTTGTTCGTTGAGCATTTCCGTTTGGATATATGCCTTGTTGCCGTCAATGACCTCAAAGCCCAAATCGCAAAGGGCTTGTTCAAAAACATCTTGTTGCCACTGCTCGGCAAAACAGAAATCGAATGTCGCTACAGAGTATTTCACCTTCTTACCACTTATTGTAATGAATATTCTCCTCGGTATATTTCTCCTTGACGGCAGGTTGCTCGGCAGGATAACCGACAGGCACGATGCACAACGGAATGATATGCTCAGGCAGACCAAGCATTTCTTGAACCATCTGCGCGCGCTTCATGTCCGGATGGAGTCCTGTCCAAACGGCACCAAGACCCATAGCGTGTGCAGCCAACAGGATGTTTTCTGTCGCAGCTGACACATCGTTGATCCAGAAATTGGCCATTTCGCCTTCGATAGCTTTGCTCAGGTCACCGCAAGGAATGATGGCACATGCAGCACCATTCTGGCAACGCGAATAAGGCAGTGCTTCACCCAAACGGTCAATCAGCGCTTGGTCGGTTACGACGAAGAAGGCCCAAGGCTGTTTGTTGATGGCCGATGGAGCTGCCATAGCTGCGCGAAGCAACGTATCCACTTGGGCTTGAGTGATTTTCTCGCCCGTAAACTGACGCACCGAAACACGCGTCATGATGTTGGTGATTGCAGGATTTTCCATACTCTGAGGTTGTTGAGTGCAAGCGACTAGTGTCATGGCGCACAGTGCTGCAAGGATGATTCGTTTCATAACTATTAACTTTTATTTAACTTTCCACTTTCCACTTTCAATCGTCAGTGCTTCGCCAACCAGATAATTGCTTCCACCTATAAATACGGCGTCATCCGGCGAAGCTTGGTTGAGTGCGTATGGTATGGCCTCTGTGGGCTTGTCGATAGCTTGTCCCTCATCGCCCCACATCGTCAGCATCTCTTGTGCCGAGCGAGCGCGTTGGGTGCTTGGGGTAGTGAATATATATCGGTAGCGTTCGCCACGTGGCAACAGACGCATCACAACGTCTGTGTCTTTGTCGTTGACCATGCCGAAGACTATCCATATTCGCGGATTCGGCAGAGCGCGTAGTTGTTGCGCTACATATTGCAAACCATGACTGTTATGCCCTGTGTCGCAGATGACCAGTGGTTCGGTTTGTAGAGTCTCCCATCGTCCGCGTAGACCCGTCAAACGGCAGACATGGGAAAAGCCATCTTTGATGGCTAAATTTGAAATTTGAAATTTGAAATTTGAAATTTTTAAAGCTTGCAGAGCTACGTAAGCCGTCTGCATATTTTGTTCTTGGTAGATACCTTTCAGTTCGCATTCGGGAGCCTCTTGCAGTCTGCGTCGGCGTAGGTAACCGCATTGGTCGGCAAACCATATTCGGCAGTCGGTTGTCTCGAGTCCTTCGCCCAGAATACCGCATTCTTGCGCCCGGGCGAGAAAGACATTCATTGTCTGTGGATGAGTCTCGCCTATGACGCATGGTACGCCAGGTTTGATGATTCCTGCTTTCTCGCGTGCTATCTGTGCCAAACTGTTTCCGAGAAACTCTGTATGGTCGAGTCCGATGTTCGTGATGACTGAAAGGAGAGGTGTCAGTACGTTGGTGCAGTCCAACCGTCCGCCAAGCCCTGTTTCTACAACCGCAATATCGACTTTCTGCGCCACAAAATAGGCGAATGCCATAGCAGTCATGGTCTCGAAGAACGAAGGTTGTACTTCGTCCAAATAGTCGCGGTTGCGCTCCACAAAACTTACTACATCCTCTTGGCTAATGGGTTCGCCGTTGATGCGAATGCGTTCGCGCAGGTCCACCAGGTGCGGACTGGTGTAGAGTCCTACGCGCAGACCGGAGGCTTGCAGTGCGGCTGCTATCAGATGGGCAGTCGAACCCTTGCCGTTGGTGCCCGCTACGTGTATAGCGCGCAGATGTTGGTGAGGATTACCAACGTGTTCCATCAGCCGGAGCGTGTTGTCCAGACCCGGTTTGTATGCCGCTGCGCCAACCATGTGAAAGGGTGGACGCGACGTGTAGAGATATTCTATGGTTTCCTGATAATTCACTTTCCACTTTCCTCTTTCCACTTTCCACCCTTACTTTGTGATTACCGTGAAGTCCAATGTGCCTTCCATTCGTTTGACGCATAGCCAACGGTAGAAAGCGGGCGTGATGCGAATCGAGTGGCCGCGACTGGTGAGTGATACGCGGTGGCGATTCATTGGGTTGTAGACGCTGATGTGCAGGCGGTCGTTACCCGGATTCGCCTTGATTTGGTCTTGCAGATCCTGAATCAGTTCGCCAGACAAGTCGTTGAGCGAGAGCTGCAGATTGATACCTTCTATACGTTGGTCTTGCACTTCACCCAATGTATCAACGTGTTGTGCAACAAACTCATATTCGGCCTGTTCATCCGGTTGCTCGCGGAACCATCGCTGACCGGCATTTTTCTGCTGAATGACGCCCGTCACCAGAACATACATATTTTTCAGCATCAGGTGGCCGAATTGCTGATAAGCGCTACCGAACAACGTGAAGTTGTAACTACCGGTGTAGTCCTCGATGGTATATTTGCCGTAGGGGTTACCTTTCTTGCTGATGAGTTGCTCTGCGTTGACGATAATGCCGCCGAAGAAGCATACTTTGTTCTTGTGCTTGGCAATAAATTCCGAAGGCAGCAATGGTCGGTCGGTAGGTTCTTCTTCCTTTTTCGGCGAAGCCTTAGGCATTTCTGCGGCAGGCATCTCTTCGCCAGAGTCGTTGTCGGCGTTGTCAGCCGAGTAATCTAATGCATCTTCAGCCACGGGCTCGATTTCGCTCTCAGGCATAGTTTCCGCTATTTCTGTGCGGATGCGAAGTTCGGCATTTTTGCGTGCGTCCGGTTGTTCCCATCCACGGAAAAGCGACAACTCGTGAGCTGTCAGATTGCATAGTTCTTTTACCTCAAACTCATATTCGTCTAGCGGGTGAGCGGAGAGGTAGATTCCTATCAGGTCTTTCTCGCGGTTGAGTCGTTCTATGGTGTCCCATTTAGGCACGTTAGGCAATTCCGGGTGTCGCACTTCGATAACCGCAGCTAGGTCGCCAAAGAGTGAGTTCTGGCTGTTCTCGCGGTCTTGCTGATAATGGTTTCCGTATTGCATTAGTGCGTCTAGAACAGGTGTTCCACCATCGTAGGTGCCCAGTATCTGCTCGCGGTAGATGTCCTTGAAACAGCCGAAGGCACCCGCCTGAGCCAGACATTCGATGGTCTTGCGATTGCAACTCTGTAGGTTGACGCGCTCCAGGAAATCGAATATACTGGTGTATTTGCCGTTTTTCTCACGTTCCTGAATGATGGCTTCTGCGGCTCCCTCGCCTACGCCCTTGATGCCACCTAGACCAAAGCGGATATCGCCCTTGCTATTGACGATGAAGGACAGTTCCGATTCGTTCACGTCAGGCTCCAGAACGCTCAAACCGAGCGCACGGCACTCGTCCATCAGTTTGGTCACTTCTTTGATATCGTCCTTGTGGACGGTCAGGTTAGCCGCCATGAACTCTGCCGGATAGTGCGCTTTGAGATAGCCTGTCTGGTACGCTACCCAGGAGTAACAAGCCGCGTGCGATTTGTTGAACGCGTAGGACGCAAACTTCTCCCAGTCTTTCCAGATCTTATCGAGTATCTCGGGGTTGTGACCGTTGGCTTTACCGCCGTCCATGAACTTGTCCTTGAGCGATGCGAGCACTGCCATCTGCTTCTTTCCCATGGCTTTACGCAGTTTGTCACTCTCGCCGCGGGTGAAGTTAGCCAGCAGACGACTGAGCAACATGACCTGCTCCTGATAGACCGTGACACC
>DBVU01000006.1:0-182 GCA_002308195.1 Bacteroidales bacterium UBA1256 | reverse complement strand
ATGAACTGCGGGATATAATCCATCGGTCCCGGTCGATAGAGGGCGTTCATGGCGATGAGGTCACCGATGACGGTCGGTTTGAGTTCGCGCAGGTATTTCTGCATGCCTGCGGACTCGAATTGGAACACTGCCACCGTGCGTCCTTCCTGGAACAGTTTGTAGGTCAGTTCGTCGTCAATAGG
>DBVU01000099.1:9433-9577 GCA_002308195.1 Bacteroidales bacterium UBA1256 | reverse complement strand
CATGTGCAAATTTTAAAGCAAAAAAAATGAAAAAACCACTAAAAACCTCTACAAAAAAAGGAAGGAAGTTCTTTCGAATCTCCTCCCTCTTTCCTTTTATTGCCCGATGGGCAAAAAAGAAGGTTGTACTTCTTTCGCTTTTCT
>DBVU01000099.1:1564-9339 GCA_002308195.1 Bacteroidales bacterium UBA1256 | reverse complement strand
CCATGAAAAACACGGTGCAAAAGTACACTATTTTCTCAATATGGCCAAATATTTGTTCGAAAAAACGCCAAAAAATAGAAAAATGCTAAATAAATATAGCAAAAATAGGTATTTTGTCAGTCGCAAAGCGAGAATAAGTCTTCGCGAGGATTAACCAACATAACCGGAACTAAGGCTCGCTGAATGGCTTTTCGCTCGGGAGGACCAAACAAAATATCATCCAATCCATAATCGCGACTAGCTGTCAGAATCAGCAAATCATGCTGAAAATCACGTTGACGTTCGCTAGACTCTTTGATGAGAGAGAAACTGTCTTTGCGCGCTTCCACTACCTCATAACTGATTGGCTCTTTGGTTTTTTCGCTTACATGTTGAATGTGGGTAACGATGCGATTCACATTTTTTTGCGCGTGACTGCCATAGTCATGAGCCTTCAGTAATATGATATGCGCGCCCGTTTTACGTGCCAGATAGGTGCAAATCTCTGCTTTGTAGGTCTCTTCTTCTAGCATCGAAACGGGAACCAACAGTCGGCGCAACGGTTTGATGGTCATCGTGTTCGTAATAAACACGTACGGCCTTCGTTCCTCGCGACATTCGTTCAGTTGTTGTTGGATTGCCCGTGGACGGTTTTCACACTCTACCAACCTAATATCTTCGTTATTGTCCCAAATCATTCTTGTTGAGCTTCCTGTTTGGCTTGTTCACGTTCTCTTCTGCGGCGTTCGTCAAACTGTTCCCAGTTGATCGTATCCATTGTGTGGCGATATTGTTTGGCAGCTTCTGCATGGCCACCATAGGTTGAAGAGAAAATATGGGTGTTGTTCAATGCCGGATTTGCGCACATGAACAGATAATCTGTTTTAGGCGCATTCAGCACAATATCCATGGTCTCCGGAGCCGGGCAACGAATTGGTCCTGGGGGCAAACCCGGATATTTGTAGGTGTTGTAGGGGTTGTCAATAGCCAAATGGCGATTCAGTATTCGCCGCAACTTAAAATCGCCCAACGCATATTTCACGGTCGGACAAGCTTGTAGCAGCATGCCTTTGCGAACGCGGTTGAGATACAGACTGGCAATAATCGGCAATTCGTTCGGATTATTGCTCTCGCCTTCTACAATGGAAGCCACAATAGCCACTTCGACAGGCGTCAAACCGATAGAATCAGCTTTGCGGCGGCGCTCCTCATTCCAAAATACGTTGTACTCGTATTGCATGCGCGCGAAAAGCTTGTCGGCAGTAGTATTCCACAGTATCTGGTATGTGTTTGGTATAAAGAGACAACGGCTCGTCTCTTTGTTTAGACCAAATTGTGCCATATACTCGTTGCTATCTAGCAGTTGAAGTACGGTCAGACTGTCTATCATCAGGTGGCGTGTCACTTTGCCGGCTAGGTCTTCACGGGTGCGAACATAGTGATTCCATGTCACCAGAACAGGCGTCTGACGACCGTATTTCAATCGGTCAATCACTTCGCGGTCACCAAACTGCGGAGGAAAAACATAATGACCCGGTTCCGGATTATTGAATACTAGAATCTTTTTGTGCAGATAGAAATCGTGCTTGCTGCCAATGAAATAATCGCTATCCAGTAACGCCAAAACAGAATCGATGGTCGCGCCGGGATAGATATTGTACGCATGCTCTTGGCCGTTACGCGAACGGAAGTTGCTGACTTGCAAGCGATAGTACTGTTCCAGAGCAAACGAACCAATCAACAGAATTAGCACGCCCAAAACAACTAGGACGGTTCGAATGATATAACGCTTTTTCATTTTCCTACCAGTTTTTGAATTTCTGATAATTTATTGAGTGCCTCCAATGGAGTCAGACTATTAATATCCAGTGATTTAACCTCGTCGCGAATCTGTTCTAATACAGGATCATCCAGTTGGAAGAAACTCAGTTGCATGCCTTCGCGCGTCTCGCCTATATGTTCCGTTGGCTTGGCTATACTGCCGTCTTTAGCGGCTTTTTCCAGGTCGGCCAATATCTGATTGGCGCGTTCCACAATGGAGTTTGGCATTCCGGCTAATTTAGCAACGTGAATACCGAAACTGTGCTCACTACCACCGCGTATCAGTTTGCGCAGGAAGATGATCTTGCCGTTCACTTCCTTCACCGACACATTGTAATTACGAATGCGCTCAAAGGTCTTTTCCATCTCATTCAGTTCGTGATAATGAGTCGCAAAGAGCGTTTTCGCATGTCCGCGGTTCTCATGGATATATTCTACTATTGCCCATGCAATACTTATGCCATCGTATGTACTTGTTCCGCGTCCCAACTCGTCGAATAGCACCAAACTGCGTTCGCTCAGGTTGTTTAGGATAGAGGCTGCCTCGTTCATCTCCACCATAAACGTAGATTCGCCTAGCGAGATATTGTCGCTTGCTCCCACACGCGTAAAGATCTTGTCCACCACGCCTATTTGTGCGCTCTCTGCGGGAACGAACGAACCAATCTGTGCCAGCAATACTATCAGCGCTGTCTGACGGAGTAGGGCTGATTTACCGGCCATGTTTGGACCGGTAATGATGATGATTTGCTGCCCGTTGTTGTCTAGTAGTACATCGTTGGCAATATATTGCTCGCCGATAGGCATATTCTGCTCAATCACAGGGTGACGACCTTGGCGAATATCTATCACCAAACTGTCGTTAACATCTGGGCAAACATAATTATTCTCCGTGGCCACAGTGGCAAAGCCCAATAGGCAATCCAGTTGCGCTAGTACTTTTGCGTCCAGTTGCATTTGAGGTACCCATTCGCACAAAGCGAGCATCAGTTCCTGATATAGACGGTTTTCTATTATCTGGATTTTCTCCTCTGCGGTAGTGATTTTCTCCTCGTATTGCTTCAGTTCTTCGGTGATGTATCGCTCTGCGTTGACTAGTGTCTGTTTGCGAATCCAATTCTCCGGAACCTGTTCTTTGTAGGTGTTACGCACCTCCAGATAATAACCGAAGACGTTGTTATAACCTATCTTCAGGCTCTGAATACCCGTTGCTTCTATCTCACGTTGTTGTATCTGTAGCAGATATTCTTTGCCATCTGATTGTATCGCACGCAGTTCGTCTAGTTCGGTATCCACGCCGCGAGCGATGATGTTCGGTCGGCCTTGTGCCAATGGCGGATCAGGTGTTATCTCGCGCTCAATACGCATCCGCATCTCTGCGCACGTATCTAGTTGTTCGCCTAGTAGCGAGAGGTATGCATTGTCTTTCGCTTCTTCGCATACGCGCTTGATAGGTGCCACGGCACGAAGAGCACGACCTAGTTGTACCATTTCACGCGGACCAATTCTGCCGGTCGATACTTTGCTGACAATGCGCTCCATATCTTCCACTTGCTGCAGGGCCTCGCGCAAAGTCTCGCGTGCTTCCGGATGACGATACAGATGTTCCACCACAGTCTGACGATTGCGAATTGGACGCACTTCCTTCAGCGGGAATGCCATCCATCGGTGCAACATACGTCCGCCCATTGGTGTGATCGTGCGGTCTATCACGTCATACAGTGTCTTGCTGTCTTCTGTCTGACCACCTAGCAATTCCAGGTTGCGAATAGTGAAGCGGTCTAGCCAAACGTATTTGTCTTCCTCAATACGACTCAAGTGTTGTATATGGCCTGTTTGCAGGTGTTGAGTCATATCCAGGTACATCAATATTCCTCCTGCCGCGGTCACGCCTGCTGGCATCTGCTCCAGACCAAAACCTTTGAGCGAACTAACGCCCCATAGTTTCTGCAGACGCTCGCGAGCAGTGCTCTCTACTAGCATCCAGTCTTCCAGTTCAAAGGTAAAGAAGCGGTTGCCGAACAGTTGTTCCATCTCTGCTTTCCTTCCACGCAACATCAGCACTTCCTTGGGCGCAAAATTGGTCAATAGCTTGTCTATGTAGTCGCTCTCGCCTTGCCCCGCCACAAATTCTCCGGTCGAGATATCCAGGAATGCCACACCTATCACATGCTTCTCAAAATGCAAGCAAGCCACCCAGTTGTTCTCTTTCTGCGTGAGCGTGGTATCCGAATAACTAACACCCGGCGTGACTAGTTCGGTCACTCCTCGCTTGACGAGTTTCTTCGTCATCTTCGGATCTTCCAGCTGGTCGCAGATAGCCACGCGCAATCCTGCCCTTACTAGTTTCGGCAAATAGGTGTCGAGGGCATGGAATGGAAAACCTGCCATCTCTGTTGCTTGCGAAGGACCGCCCGCACCATTGCTGCGGTGAGTCAGCGTGATAGCTAGTATCTTGCTCGCCTTGACTGCATCTTCCGCATACGTCTCGTAGAAGTCACCACAACGAAACAATAGCATGGCATCAGGGTATTGCGCCTTGATGTCATAGAATTGCTTCATCATCGGTGTTACTTCTTCTGTCTTAGCCATATTATCTTAAGTCAATTGTTATTTTCAAGTTATATCTTCTGCCGGTCAGGTAGTTCGGACTTGCCCATTGTTGACCATACGCGTCTGCTACCCAGAAATAGGAGTTGACGTTGTTCCAACCAACCAGGTTGAATACTTCAAACTGTATTGCCCATTGCTTCACGTGCTTTGCACTCGGCGCACGCATAAATTTCGAGGTCTTTTCGTTGAATAGGTATGTCGCACCTATATCAATTCTTTTGTATGTCGGCATACGTCCCCAGGCCTGATTGTTACGCGGAGCATAATAAGGCATACCCTCCGAGAATTGCATCTTTAGATGGAATTTCAGTTGCGGCAGTTGGGGTATGTAGTCTTGGAACAGCATAGAGAACGAGTAACGTTGCTCTTGCGGCGAAGGAATCCAGTTGGTGGTCCCGTTCATCCTCTGCCGAGCAGTCATCGTAGAGAAGGATATCCAACTGTCAGCTCCCGGAACCAGTTCTCCGTAGAGTTTCAGATCCAGTCCTGCCGCATAACCCTCCGAGTCATTCTGTCCAGAATAACGCACGCGCACATTGTCCACCGTGTAACTCTCCATGCGGTCAATATACTTGTAGTATGCCTCCGCAGTCAACTTAAACGGCCGTCCCCATGCACGGAAATAATAGTCGCCACCCAGTACCACATGCACCGAACGTTGTGCTTTCAGGTCCGGATTCAGACTGATGCGCGTTACGCCATCGTTACCTGTGATCGTGTCGCGCAACTCTTTGTAGAACGGGGCCTGATAATACAGACCGGTAGCCAAACGGAAGCAGAAATCGCGTTTCCACCCCGGTTGCCATTCCACACTGGCACGAGGCGATGGCAGTACTTCGTTGTTCCAACTCCACCATTGCAGACGTCCGCCTACGGTCAGTATCCATTGGCCGGATGACGTGCTCCATCTGTGCATGTTCTGCAGATATGCCTGCACGCGTACTGAGCGCATAGTTGTGTCGCCTCTCATCGCGTAGTAGAGTTCCATCGAACTGCCATCGTTTGGCATCGAATAGCCTGCCGAATCACGCCATTCCCATTCGCTGATGCGGTCGGTGATAAACTCCGCTTGACCACTCACGCCCCATGAAAGGGTGTTCTGTCCGCGTGTCCATGCGCCATGATGGGCTAGGGTAGCCACGCCTGCCTCCAGACTGTTACGTGCATGTTGATGGAATATGCCTGTGCCGAGTACTTCTGTCTGACCGGACATCGGATCTATCTCTTCGGTGTGTATATTGCCCGGAGTAGATCCATCGGTTGAGCCATTGGACAGCACATACTGACCGGTTATGTCGAAGTTCTCTCGCTCATTGGTGTAGAAGCCGCTAGCATCAAAACCTATCTTCACTTCCTCGCTCACTTGTCCTTCTGCGCTGAGAGCGCCAAAGGCAGTCAGGAATCGGTCTTTCTCTTGCCCTTCGTAATAGATGCTCAGGTGTTTGGCCGATTGTCCTCCAAACGACTCACTCATGCTGTCTGGCTGGAAGCGGTAGTCGTTCATGCTCGCATTCCCCAGGAACGACATATGCCATTTCGGCCCGGTTTTCCATGTGATGTATGTCTGGTAGTCCAAGTAGGTCGGTTGATAATTGCCCGATGTGGCTAGTCCGCCCAGCATGTATTTGCTCGTCTTGTATCGAATACCGTGCATCTGGCTGTAGGTGCTGTCTCCGTGACCGATGTATAGCTGCGCACCTAGCAGACTGGCACTGATACTGGCTTCGAAGGCTTGCGGACGCTTGTACGTGATGTCTAGTACCGATGACATCTTGTCGCCATACTGCGCTCCGTAACCGCCGGCCGAGAAGCTCACGTTGTCCACCATCTCCGGATTGACGAAACTCAGTCCCTCTTGCTGACCGCTACGGATCAGCAACGGACGATGCACCTCTATGCCGTTCACATATACCGAGTTCTCATCGAATGAACCGCCGCGCACATTGTATTGGCTACTCAGTTCGTTGGTCTGACTCACGCCGGCAAAGGTGATCAGCAGGCTCTCTATGCTTCCGCCTGTAGCGTCGGGCATCACACGCGTCGTCGTAGCGTCTATCTGGTCCATCGTGCCTTGTGTATGCTTGATGCCCCGCACTTCTATCTCGGTCAGCAGTTGTTCGTCGGTCAGCAGTTGGACATTGATGTTCAGCACCTCGTGTAGGTCAATGATGCGTTGCTGCACGGTCGTGTAACCCACCATCGAGAAGTTCAGTACTACGGTGTCGGCTTCGTCCAGCATCAGTTCGTAGTAACCGTTCTTGTTCGTGGCCGTACCTATAGGCCGATCTGTGTTCAGCACTGCGACGTTCGCTAGTTCTATGCCTATATTGTCTTGGTCCACCACGTAACCGTACACACGCACTCCGCGCGCGTACACAATGCTCGGAACCATCAATATGGTGCAAACCATCAAAACCAATATGTGCTGCAATCTATGCATTCAGGCTCGCGTTCACCCCCTCTATATACTCCGTCAACTCATCTCCGCCCAGACCAGTCTCTGACGATGTAACGAACATGGGCGGCAACTCTTCCCATTCTTCCAGCAAGCGGTTCTTGTATGCCGTCACATTCTCTTTCAGACGAACTTTCCCTAGTTTGTCCCCTTTGGTAAATACGATGGCAAACGGAACACCGTTTTCGCCCAGCCATGCGATGAATTCCAGGTCTATTTTCTGTGCCTCGTGCCGACAGTCTATCAGTACGAACAGGCATACCAGTTGTTCACGCAGCAGACAGTATCGTTCTATCATGCGTCGCAGCGCCTCACGTTGTTTCTGGCCCGCCTGAGCATAACCGTAACCCGGCAGATCCACCAAGTGCCATTCACTACTTTCGACTTTCGACTTTCCACTTTCGACTAAGAAGTGATTTATCAGCAATGTCTTACCGGGCTTCTGACTCGTCTTCGCTAGCTTCGGATTATGGCATAGCATGTTTATCAGACTCGACTTGCCTACGTTGCTACGTCCTATGAACGCATACTCTGGTAGCTTACTCTGAGGACAGTCCTTCACATCCGGACTCGAGATGATATATGTCGCGCTTTTAATCATTGCTCAACCTTTTTTGGTTTTTTTTACCCAATTTAGGAAACCGAAGAAGCACCCGATAGTTACCAGGCCGGCTATCAGATAACCCAGCCAACGCTTGTCAGGCGATATATTAAGCCCCTCTGGGGCTATCAATATATAACTGCTGCACACCATCGTCATAAATAACGCCGGTATCAGGGCTATCAAGTAGCCAAAACGATATCTCTTGCCTCTCGTCTCCAGCCCTTGCTTGAAAAGCCATATAGTTCCAGCCCACAGCGTGAAGCATGCCAACGTTTGATTGGTCCAGGCGAAATAACGCCACAC
>DBVU01000099.1:0-1558 GCA_002308195.1 Bacteroidales bacterium UBA1256 | reverse complement strand
ACGATATTGAAATCCACGAACACCATACCAAATACGCATAGAAATAGCGGAATTGCAATCGCCAGACGCCGTGGTATAGGCCGTTGATCCCAGTCCAGAAAGTCTGCTACTATCAGTCGGGCACTCCTCAGAGCCGTGTCACCACTCGTGATAGGCGCCGCTATCACACCCACGATGGCCAATATCCCACCTACGGTTCCCAACCAACTGCGGCTGACGCGGTCAATCACTAGAGCCGCGATATTCGCTCCCGGATGCTCTGCAGCGAACGCTTGCAAACCGTCTATACCGTATAGTCCGCTCTCAGGATCGGCAAAGAATGTTCCTGCAGCAGCTGCCCATATCAGCGCCAGGATACCTTCGGCTACCATCGCGCCATAGAAGATCCAGCGACCCTGACGTTCATTCGTCACGCAGCGCGCCATGATGGGACTTTGGGTCCCGTGGAATCCCGATATAGCACCGCAGGCAATACTGACAAACATCATCGGGAACATAGGCAATCCGTCCGTCTGTCTATTCTGCAGACCGTCCATCAGTTCCGGCATCTCCGAGCTGTGCCAGCCTAGCATCACCACCATGATACCCAGGCCCATGAATAGCAATATACCGCCAAAGATAGGGTAGAATCGGCCTATCAGCTTATCTACCGGCAATACTGTAGCCAGAGCATAGTAGCCGAAGATAATCAGTACCCATACTATCGGTATCATGTGCCCGCTTACGCTAATGCTATGGAACCCATGCAGACCCTGTAGCAGTGTCGCCGGACCACTCAGAAAAGTCGTTGTCAGCAGTATCAGCAGCACCATTGTCAGCAGACGAATAAACATCTTCAGTCCTGTCCCTTTTCCCAACTCGTCGCCAATGATGTTCGGAAGCGATACTCCGCCTTTGCGGATAGACAGCATTCCACTTAGATAGTCATGTACGCCTCCGGCAAAGATCGTTCCGAATACAATCCACAGAAAGGCTGCCGGGCCGTAGAAGATACCCATTATCGCACCAAAGATAGGGCCCAAACCGGCAATGTTAAGAAATTGCACGAGGAATATGCGCCACGGTGCCATAGGTACAAAATCCACACCATCGGTCTTGGTCAACGCAGGAGTCTGCCGATCAGGCTCTATCCCGAATATTTTCTCCACCAGCACTCCGTAGGTAAAGAACCCCACGACCAGCACTATCAATGCAATAATAAACGTTATCATAACTTGCTACCTATCTCTATTTGTTCTTTTGTTTGTTCGCTTACTTGTCGCTTTCTTGCTCACAAACTTTGCGGCTGCAAAGTTANNAACAAATTTTGCATATATGCAAATTTGTATGCCATTTTTTTCGTCTTACACACCCCGCAACCTACCTGTTAGTTACCTGCTGCCTATCTCTATCCTCTGTTTATCCTTCGTATATCTTTCGTTTATCGTTCGGTTATCCTTCGGCTATCGTTCGGTTATCCTTCGGTCTAACCATGCGCGAATATGCACACAGAAAAAGGATATATCAGCTAATGGGGAGGGGGAGTTTCTCTTTGAGTTTACGGATTCTAAAGAATAGA
>DBVU01000089.1:1193-8485 GCA_002308195.1 Bacteroidales bacterium UBA1256 | reverse complement strand
AGTACGTATGAGGACAGTTTCTATACAACTGCTTTCTTGAAGGCCTTATTCAGTCGAAAGCCTAACCTCAACCCTTCCCTAAAAGGAAGGGAGAAGAAGACAGCCAATATCCGTTTCTCGATTGACATGCCGCAGATACTGCCGACGCAAGGTGTGGCCATCGTGGGTAACTGCGATGCGTTGGGCAACTGGGATGAGGCTAACAAACTGGTGATGTGCGACTGTCATTTTCCCGTTTGGCACGCAGAGATAGAGGTGAAAAACCAAGATGTGGTAGAATACAAATATCTGGTTTATGACCTGAAGACCGGCAATACGGTTGATATGGAGTGGGGTGAGAACCGCCAGATATGGGGCGTAAGCAAAGATCAGGTGATAGTTCAGAATGATCGCGGCTTCCGTCGTACGCAACCCAGATGGAAAGGTGCGGGTGTGGCAGTACCGGTATTCTCGCTGAGGACAGAAGAGGGATTCGGTATTGGTGAGTTCCAGGACCTGAAAAAAATGGCCGATTGGGCTGCTAAGACAGGGCAGAAAATGATTCAGACGCTGCCTATTAATGATACGACGCTGCGTCATAACAATCTGGATAGCTATCCGTACAACGCCGTGAGCGTGTTTGCGCTGCACCCGATATATATCAATATCGAGAAAATGGGGCGTCTGACGCCGGCGCAGAAGAAGAAATATGAGGCTCAGAAGGCAGAGTTTAACGCGAAGCCGATAGCTGATTATCAGTGTGTATATGATGCCAAGACGGTATTCTTCAAGGCGCTGTACAAACAAGACAAAGATGCGCTATTTAGCAGCGAGGAATACAAGGCTTTTGAAAAGAAGAACAGCAACTGGTTGGAATCGTACGCGGCGTTCCTGAGCAAGCGTGACAAGCAGCCGGCAGACTACTACAAATTCTTGCAATTCCATGCAGACAAACAGCTGGCGGACGCAGTAGCTTATGCTCACTCGATAGGTGTGGCGATGAAGGGCGATATACCTATCGGCATCAGTCCTGATTCAGTGGATGCAAAGGTCTATCCGGAACTCTTCAATCTGGATGCCAGTGCCGGTGCTCCGCCTGACGATTTCTCGATCAGCGGTCAGAACTGGGGATTCCCGACATACAATTGGGATAAGATGGCCGAGGATAACTTCGGCTGGTGGCAACAGCGGTTCCGCAAGATGCAAGACTATTTCGATGCCTATCGCGTGGACCATATATTGGGATTCTTCCGTATCTGGCAAATGCGCAAATCGGATGTATGGGGCCTGTGCGGACATTTTGTGCCGGCATTGCCATACAGCTACGATGACCTGTGCGCACAAGGCGTTTGCCTGGATTGGGATCGCATGACGAAACCGTTTATCCGTTCGAATTTCCTAGGCGATGTGCTGGGCTACGATACCGAATGGGCTAAGCAGCATGCGCTGAATACGAACGACGGATATATATACTGGTTCCGTCCGGAATTTGATACGCAGGCTAAGGTACAGGAGTGGGCTGACCGACTGCTGAATGACGATAAACAGCTGAAAGCCAGTGGACTGAGCGCTGAGGCTGTGAAGAATATCTGCAACGGACTGATCTATCTGCACTGCGAAGTGCTGATGGTGGAAGATCAGCGTCGTCCTGGTTGGTTGCATCCGCGTATCTCCATCTATCAGAGCCATTCATTCAACGAACTCTACAGTGATCAGAAAGAGGCCCTGATGCGTATCTACAATGACTATTTCTATCGCCGTCACACGCAGTTCTGGCGTGACTCGGCGATGCGGAAACTGCCGACGCTGATAGGTGCAACCAAGATGTTATGCTGCGGCGAGGATCTGGGAATGGTACCGGCTTGCGTGCCTGATGTGATGCACGAACTACAGATACTGAGTCTGGAGATTCAGCGTATGCCGAAAGATCCGACCATCAAGTTTGCTCATCCGGCCGATGCACCTTACCAGAGCGTTTGTACCACCGGTACGCACGATATGAATCCGCTACGCGCATGGTGGGAAGAAGATCGCGCCGTGACGCAGCAGTTCTACAACGAGCAGATGGGCTGGTGGGGCGATGCTCCGCAAGAGATGAGTCCGGAGATAGCTGAATTTATCATCAATCAGCACATGTACAGTCCTGCTATGTGGGTGATTCTGCCGCTGCAAGACTGGCTGGCGATAGATGGTGATGTGCGACTGAAAGATCAACATGCAGAACGAATTAACGTGCCTGCTAATCCGCGCCATTTCTGGAACTATCGCATGCACTTGACCATAGAAGAGCTGCTGAAGAAAGACAAACTTAATGCGAAGATAAAGAAGCTGACAAGCGTTCGCTAACTTGCTCCATCAGCCATAAAGGCGTGCTGGTAGCACCACAAATCCCGACCCGACAGTCGGCGGATGAATGAGTGAATGAGTGAATGAGTGAGTGAATGAGTGAATGAGTGATCTCATTCGGAGAAGAAATGAATATTGTGTTGGGGTTCGCCTCAACACAATGTTTGTATAAGACGCGTGCGTTGCTGGATTTTGTTCCTCCGACGAAGATAACCAGATCGTTGGAACGGGCAAAATCCTGCAGTTGCTGTACACGATTGGCTACACTACGACAAATGGTGTCGTGAATCTCGGGGATAATTGCAGATTGCAAATTTAAGATTTTAGATTTTATTGCCTCTACGAGCGATTGGAAACCTTCGACCGATTTTGTGGTTTGCGAGAAGATGTAGATAGGTCGCGAGAAATCGATTCGGTCGATTTGGTCAATCGATTCGATGACAAGCGCCGTATTGTTGGTCTGGCCCTGAAGGCCGATGACTTCTGCATGGCCAGGTTGACCATAGATAACAATCTGCGGAGGCAACGGCTCATCGCCTTTGTGCTGTTCGTAGCAAGCGCGAATACGTTCTTGCAGTTTCTTAACAACCGGGCAAGTGGCATCGGTTATCTCAATATTGCGTTGGCGAGCAATCCAATAGGTGCTGGGCGGTTCGCCATGCGCTCGAAGCAGGACTCGCGAATGTGACGGCAAAGTGCGCAAATCGTCATAATCGATGGTTTGCAACCCCATCTGTTCCAGTCGCGCCACTTCCTGTCCGTTATGAACAATATCGCCTAAGCAATAGAGAGATCCGCTCTGGAGCTCTTTTTCGGCTGTGCGAATGGCACCGGTTACACCGAAACAGAAACCACTATGAGGATCGATACTAATCTTCACACTTAAATCCGGAAACAGCTTCGTATTTCTTTTTCCAAGCCTTGTCGTAGATATCGCACACTACCTTCAGCTGCTCTTCGCGCGTCATCTCGCTATTGTCCACTACGATAGCATCTTCGGCTTGGCGGAGAGGCGATTCCGCGCGATGAGTATCGCGATAGTCGCGCTCGTTGACATCGCGCAAAACGTCGTCAAAATTAGGATGCTCGCCCTTCTCAATCAATTCATCGAAACGGCGCTGAGCGCGTATCTCAGGGCGAGCCGTCAGGAAGAGTTTGAGGTCGGCATTCGGGAAAACGACGGTGCCGATGTCGCGTCCGTCCATCACACAACCGCTGTCGCCCATCTTCTGTTGCTGCGCCACAAGAAAAGCGCGTACCTCTTTGATGGTAGAAATCTCGCTGGCGCGATTGCCAATCTCGAGTGTGCGAATCTCCGACTCCACATCCTTGCCGTTGAGCGTAACATGCTGAGCGCCATCAGACGTAGTGGTAAAGCCAATATGAACCTGGTCCAATTCGCGGATGATACTCTCAGGACGAGTGACATTCTGGCGTGTCATGAAGAGCGCGATGGCGCGATACATAGCACCCGTATCCACGTAAGTGGAGCAGGCATGTTTAGCCAGCGCTTTGGCGATAGTGGATTTTCCGCAAGACGAATAGCCGTCGATGGCTACGATTAGGGGAGACAGCATATATTTCAAATTTAGGATTTTAAATTTAGGATTTATTTAAGCAGGCTGTTAATATCGAGTGTTATACCGGCCTGGTACGAGAAGTTGGACTTAGTCATCTGGCTAAGCGCAAAACCGACGCGAACCTGCTTGATTCGTACTCCTGCGCCCAGCGAGAAACCGGCCAGCGAGCGTTGATCGACCAGATTGAGCTCGGCACGACGACGATGGTTGTAGCTGAGAGCAATATAGAATCGTTCGCTCTTAGGCACCACTTCGATTGACCAAATAGTATGGCGGAACAACATATCGTACCACTTGACGTCGTGCGGCAGAAAATCGCCCGTAGTAGGACTCTTGTCCAGGCTGGTCCATTCGTAATTGAGATACCACGTCTGCATGTTGTGTATCTGCAGGTGGAAACGCAGCGGAGCATGCTTGATGCGGTAGGTCAGACCGAGTTGCAGATTGAGCGGAAGCATCTCGTGGTTGGAGCCTCCTTCTTCGGAATAGAACCCCTTGAGTTGCCAACCGATATTCTGCAGCACCAGACCCATCTGGAAAGTGGAGTCGGGCAACTGGAAATGTGCGCCGACATCGGCTCCGATGGCGAAGGACGAGTAGTGCTCGTAGATGCTATATACCGGCTTGAGCGTTACACCCACTTTGAACATTCGGTTCAGTTGGCGAGCATACATCACATCAATTAAGATATCGCGTGCCCCGAAAGTGCCACCCGTGAGATTGCCATCCTCGTCGGCGTACTGCATTTTACCATAGTCGAGATAATGGATGCCGACTGCGAAATAGTTAGGTTTATCAGGTTCTCCTTCGCCCTGGAAGGCCGGCTCGATCCCGGATCGTCCGAAATTGTGGCCGTAGAGCACCGATCCAAACATCGTGCCCGGCAGATAGTAGGAGAAATTGAGTTGCAGCACTTTGTCGGTCTCGTTGTGCAGCAAGGCGGGATTGCACATACCCATCGACACGTCGCCATCGCTGAGACTGACGTTGCTGCCACCCAGCGCATTGATGCGTGACGAAGCCGGCAGACTCAGGAAAGAGAATACCGACCGGCCTGCATTAGATACCTGCGCAGAGGCATTAGAGATACCCAACACCAGGCAGAATGATATCAAAAGTGCATACTTCCGCATATTAAATCGGCTGCAAAATTACTGCTTTTTTTTAATATATGCAAATATCTTTGCATTTTTATTTGCGTATGTGAAAATTTTGTAGTAATTTTGCGGCGCAAAATATGTGAAACAATAATTCAAGCTAAATAATCATCAAAAACAAACAATCTTTATGTGGTTAAAAGACTCCTCAATCGGCCGTAAGTTCGTTATGAGCTTGACAGGCCTTGCGTTGGTCCTCTTCTTGATTTTCCACGGCTGTATGAATGTGGCTCTGGTGTTCTCGGAGGAGGCTTACAACATGATTTGTCATTTGCTGGGAGCAAACTGGTATGCTGTTGTTGGCACGCTGGGTTTGGCATTCCTGGTGCTGGTGCATTTCTGCTATGCAATCTATCTGACGATCCAGAACCGTGCTGCTCGCGGCAATGATCGTTATGCCGTACGCGGCAAGAAAGAAGGCGTAGACTGGGAATCGGAGAACATGCTCGTGCTGGGCTTCTGTGTGATTGGTTTCCTCTGCTTGCACCTCTACAACTTCTGGTTTAAGATGCAGTTCGCTGAGTTGACCGGTCTTCAAACGGGTGCGTTTGATCCGCAAAACGGAGCTGCTTATGTCAAGGCTCTGTTCACTACGCCTATCGTAGGACAAGTCTATTGCGCACTCTACCTGATTTGGCTGGCAGCCCTATGGCTTCACCTGAATCACGGTGTATGGTCGGCATTGCATACCCTAGGTTGGAACAACCTGGTATGGATGAAGCGTATCCGCGTGATTGGTTCGATTGTAGCCACTATCGCTATTCTGCCTTTCGCAGTAGTGGTACTCTATTATCTGGGAATGGGAATTGGTCAACTCTGCTAAAACAAATGTAACTATGGCAACGAAAAAAGAAGAAATAATCGAGACAGCTAAGAAGACTGTTAAGAAAGCAGCCGTAAAGGCTGCAAAGAAAGCTGTGGAAGCAGCAGAAGTTGTAGTGGAAAAGGCCGCAAAGAAAGTGAAAGAAGCTCAGATACCCGTTATCACTCCGGAGATGGCTAAGATACCTGCCGGTCCGCTGGAGCAGAAATGGACGAACTATAAGAATCATCAGAAACTGGTTAACCCCGCTAACAAACGTCGTTTGGACATCATCGTTGTTGGAACCGGTTTGGCCGGTGCCAGTGCTGCCGCTTCGTTGGCAGAGATGGGATTCAACGTACTGAACTTCTGTATNNTTCAGGATAGCCCGCGTCGTGCGCACAGTATCGCCGCACAAGGTGGTATCAATGCTGCGAAGAATTATCAGAACGACGGTGACTCCGTATATCGTCTCTACTACGATACGATCAAGGGAGGTGACTACCGTGCCCGTGAAGCCAATGTCTATCGTTTGGCTGAGGTTAGCAACAATATCATTGACCAGTGCGTAGCACAAGGTGTTCCTTTTGCTCGCGAATACGGAGGTCTGCTGGACAACCGTTCGTTCGGTGGAGCACAGGTGAGTCGTACATTCTACGCTAAGGGTCAGACCGGTCAGCAATTGCTACTGGGTGCCTATAGCGCACTGAGCCGCCAGATAGGTAAGGGCAAAGTGAAAATGTATACTCGCTACGAGATGCTGGACATCGTGCTGATTGCGGATGAGAACGGCGAGAAGCGTGCACGTGGTATCATAGCTCGTAACCTCGTAACCGGCCGCATTGAGCGCTTCTTCGGTCATGCAGTGGTAGTTGGTTCGGGCGGATACGGCAATACCTTCTTCCTGAGTACGAACGCAATGGCATCGAATGGTTCGGCAGCAATGCAGATGTATCGTCACGGTGCTTATTTTGCTAACCCATGCTACGCACAGATTCACCCGACCTGTATTCCTAAGCATGGTGATTTCCAGAGCAAACTGACCCTGATGTCTGAGTCGCTTCGTAACGATGGACGTATCTGGGTTCCGAAGAAACTGGAGGACGCTAAACGTCTGCAGGCAGGCGAGATCAAGGGACGCGATATACCAGAAGAAGATCGCGATTACTACTTGGAGCGTCGCTATCCGGCCTTCGGTAACCTGGTTCCGCGTGACGTGGCCAGCCGTGCTGCTAAAGAGCGTTGCGACAAGGGTTACGGTGTGAACAATACCGGCCTGGCAGTATTCCTGGATTTCAGCGAAGCTATCCAACGTCTGGGTAAAGATGTAGTGGCTCAGAAATACGGCAACCTCTTCCAGATGTATGAGAAAATCGTGGACGAGAACCCGTACGAGAACCCGATGATGATATTCCCTGCTATCCACTA
>DBVU01000089.1:0-1126 GCA_002308195.1 Bacteroidales bacterium UBA1256 | reverse complement strand
TTCTCCGACCACGGAGCTAACCGTCTGGGAGCAAGTGCCTTGATGCAAGGTCTGGCTGACGGATATTTCGTATTGCCTTATACTATCCAAAACTACCTGAGCGACCAGATTGGTGTTCCGCGTATGAGCACCGATCTGCCTGAATTCGCCGAGGCAGAGAAGGCTGTTCAGGACAAGATAGACAAACTGATGGCTATTCAAGGTAAGCGTTCGGTTGACTCGATTCACAAAGAACTGGGTCTCATCATGTGGGACTTCGTTGGAATGGGTCGTACAGCAGAAGGACTGAAAGAAGGTATCAAGAAGATAGATGCCATCAAGAAAGAATTCTGGACCAACGTCTATATTCCGGGCGATGCTAACCATCTGAACAACGAACTAGAGAAAGCACTCCGTCTGGCAGACTTTATCGAGATAGGTCGTCTGATGGCAGTAGATGCACTCCATCGTGAAGAGAGTTGCGGTGGTCACTTCCGCGAGGAATACCAAACACCGGAAGGCGAAGCACTTCGTCAGGACGATAAGTTCAGCTATGTAGGTTGCTGGAAATATATGGGTGAGGACAAAGAGCCGCAACTCATCAAGGAACCGCTTGACTACGAATTCACGGAACGTAAAACCAGAAATTACAAGAACTAATCATGGATCAATACATTGATATTAAGGTTCGTGTTTGGAGACAAGCAGGACCTAAGGCTCAGGGACACTTCGAGACCTACGAGCTGAAACATGTTTTCCAAGGCGCATCGTTCCTAGAGATGATTGACATCCTGAACGAGCAACTGATAGCGGAGCATAAAGACCCAGTGACCTACGATCACGATTGCCGTGAGGGTATATGCGGTATGTGCTCGATGTATGTTAACGGTCATCCACACGGACCAGATAGCGCTATCACCACTTGCCAGTTGCATATGCGTAAATTCAAAGATGGCGAGACCATCACCGTGGAACCATGGCGTAGCCGTGCGTTCCCTGTAATCAAGGACTTGATGGTAGATCGTCAGGCATATGACAAGATCATGCAGGCCGGAGGTTTCGTTAGTGTGAACACCGGAGGTGTGCCTGATGCGAACGCAATACCTATTCCAAAGCCGGTAGCTGACGAGGCTATGGACGCTGCTTC
>DBVU01000049.1:10458-10703 GCA_002308195.1 Bacteroidales bacterium UBA1256 | reverse complement strand
GTAAGGGTTGCAAATACTTTTTTCATGAGATAAAAAATTTGATAATTAAGTTATTTGTGTTTTGTTTGTGTTTTCGGTTTGCGGAGGTTTTTGGGGGATTCGGACTCCGCCTTGCTTTGCAATTCCCCCGAATCGCCACAGCCTGCCGCTGGCATCCTGTGCAAGTATTTCACATCATTCGCTCACTCAAGCGAGCTTGGATTCGCTTATGTTGTGAAATCCTTTGCGGAGAGACGGGGATTCGA
>DBVU01000049.1:0-10404 GCA_002308195.1 Bacteroidales bacterium UBA1256 | reverse complement strand
TAAACCACTCGAGCATCTCTCCTAAGTTCGGCAACACTGCTTACGCAGTACTCCCGAGGGGCGTTTCCGCATTATGCGACTGCAAAAATACTGCTTTTTTCTCAATTATGCAAACTTTTGCGCATTTTTTTTGCAATTTTAGACTTTTTTGCCCCATTAACTTACTATCGAAGCATCATTTCTTCTTTTTAGTGAACTCTTTTTGCGCTTTTTGAAGTTGCTTCAAATATGCAGGGCTAGTATGCAACCGAGCAAATGCGGCACTGGCAACAACTCGCGCGGCATCTACATCACTCTGCCAGTGGAAACCGGCGATAACACGGCTTTGGCCGTACTCAAATCCTTCGCGCAGCAAATCGTCTTCTGCAGCCGGATTGATTTCGACTAAGATGAGCGCGGTGGTCCAACCCAATGTGGTGTGTCCCGAAGGATACGAACCATTGCGGCGCAAGTCTTCTTCGTCTTCCGGAACTAAGGTAGGCTCGTTGAACACCATGTACGGGCGTTTGCGCATATATGTTATTTTTGCGCTATCGCATGCACGATTGGCGGTTTTGGTGGCATCGGTCAGCAATTTCCACAACTCAGGAGTATTGGCCTTGGAAATAGTGATTCCCATGACAGGAGAAAAAATGGCGGACATACGCTCAATGCTATATTCGGCATCGGCTTTGGCTTTTTCTCCACGAGCAGTCGGACGCATGCGTTTTCCCCATTGATATTGTGCGGTGTCGTATGCAAAACGCATCTCGTTGGTCTGAGGTGGGCCAGGGAGATAATGCAAAGCATTCGGCATTTCAGGAGAACTGAAATAGGGATTTGCTACATCTGCCAGCAGCGGTAATGCAATAGCCAGAAAAGGAATAATCAATAGCTTTTTCATATTTGTTCTAGTTTGAAAAGTTGTTTCGCGTTTTTGCTTGTAGTTTCTATGATGTCAGTTTGAGATACTTGATATATCTGCGACAACAATTCCACTATGTGGATCATAAATCGGCTTTCGTTTCTTTCTCCGCGATGGGGAACCGGGGCCATGTACGGTGCGTCTGTTTCTAAAACTAAGCGGTCGAGAGGAACGTTATCCAGATGTTCTTTGAGTTTGCAATTTTTGAAGGTCAGTACACCGCCAATGCCAAGGTAGAAACCCATATTCAGAATCTGTTGCGCGGTCTCTTTGCTGCCATTGAAACAATGGAAAACACCGCGAAGGGCTGAAGGTTGATTGCCAAGCGCAGCGCACTCTTTGACAGTAGTCAAAATATCTTCTGTTGCTTCGCGATTGTGCAGAATGACCGGCAAATCCAGTTCGCGCGCCAGGAGCAATTGTCGGCGAAGCACTTCTTTTTGCTGTTCCTTGTAGGTGGTGTCCCAGTAATAATCCAGTCCAATTTCGCCAATTGCTACCAGTTGATTGCGATGCGTGCGAATGGCCTTTTCGATAGTGGCTAACGCTGTTTGCCAGTCGTCTTTCACATCCTCCGGATGTAAGCCTAGCGCAGGAAAACAATAGCCTTTATGCCTCTGGCATACATCCAACACCGAGGAGATGGAACCCACATTCACTCCGGGCACAATCATCGCTTGGACGCCTTCCGCTTTTTGGCGTGCGATAACAGCCTCTTGGTCCGCGGAGAAAGCTTCTTCGTCTATGTGGCAATGGGTATCTAACATAAGGGTTAGGGGTTAGTGGTTAGTGGTTAGGGACGCGTTTTGTTAAAATACTGGAATCTCCGTAGGAGAGGAAGCGAAAATCGTGGCTCAGAGCATAGTCGTAGATGGTTCTCCAGTCGCCACCGACAAATGCGCTAACCAACAGAAGCAGAGTGGATTGCGGTTGGTGGAAATTGGTAATCAATTGGTCAACTATGTGGAACCGGTAACCCGGCTTGATCATGATTTGAGTTTCCGCGTGAAGCGTTGTTTGGCCTGTGGCATCCATCCAGTCGAGAAGTCGTTGCAGGGCGTCTTTGGCGCTCAGCGGATAATCGGCTTCGTAGGGTTCGAACTGACTGACAGTTGCGGCCTGCTTACATCCCATGAAATAAAGGCTCTCGAGCGTTCGCATGCTAGTTGTTCCGACCGCCACAATATGGCCCAAATGGGCTTGCACATTGGCGATAGTGGCTCGTGGCACGGCAATAATCTCCGTGTGCATGACGTGTTCGTTGGCATCGGAGGTTTTGACCGGAAGAAATGTTCCTGCTCCCACGTGAAGCGTGACTTCGTCGGTCTCGATGCCTCTGCTACGCAGATTATTCAGTACTTGGTCGGTGAAATGAAGTCCCGCCGTAGGCGCGGCTACGCTACCTTTGATGCGTGAATAGACCGTTTGGTAAGTCGTTTTGTCACTCTCTTCGGTTTTGCGATTGAGGTAGGGCGGAATAGGCAGTTCGCCTGCAGCATCGAGTATCTCAGCAAAGCTGAGAGTATGGTCGTCCCATTCAAAACGAACGGCATAAGTGTTGCCGAGCGATTGCTCTTTGTAAGCGCGAAGCGTGATCGCTAGTTTCTCGTTTTGGATCTTCAGTTCAATGGCCTCGTTGTGCCATTTCTTAGCATTGCCGATCATGCATTTCCAGGTGCAACCGTTGGTGCTGCCGAGCGAAAGTTGATAGTCGTGCGGCTCAAGCGGCTCGAGGCAGAAAACCTCGATCCGTGCGCCGGTGGGTTTGCGAAATTCCAGACGAGCCTGTATCACGCGCGTGTTATTATAAACAAGGAGCGCGCCGTCGGCAATATAATCGCCTACGTTGAAAAAGCGGTCTTCGCTGACTTGCCCGTCGCGATAGACCAACAGTTTGCTATGGTCGCGCTCGGCGAGCGGATATTTGGCAATTCGCTCATCCGGAAGCGGATAGTTGAAATCGGCTATGTATAGTGGTTCTTGTTTCATTCTCGGTTTTGTTCTTTACGTTTGCCGGCAAAGAGGTCGTATCGGTTGAACTGGCAATCCAGTTCTCCGTTCAACAGGCGGTATTTCTTGCCGGGTTTGAGTCCGATACATTTCATCGCCTCGTCATTAGACGAGATAATCCATGCGGTAGCGCCCGGCCAGTTGTGTTTGAGTGCGGTTCCGATGGCGCCGTAGAGGCGTTCCATATCTTTGTTGCTAGCCAGTCGCTCGCCGTACGGCGGGTTCATCATGATGAGTGGCCGGTCGGATTGTTGAGCGGGTTTGAGTTCTTCCAAGCGAATCTGTCGGAGTTCGATATCTCGCGCCACGCCCGCGGATTTGATATTTTTCTGGGCCTGTTGGATGGCGTAGAACGAAGCATCTGAACCGTAGATTTTGTGCGTAAACTCGCGTTCTTGGCTGTCGTCGTTGTAGATTTCGCTCCAGAGATCGGGATCGAAATCCGGCCATTTCTCGAAGGCAAAAGCCTTGCGGAAGATGCCCGGCGCGATATTTCGTGCGATCAGCGCGGCCTCGATGGGCAAAGTGCCGGAACCACACATCGGGTCGTAGAAATCGGTCTGTCCTCGCCATCCGGCCATGAGCAACATACCTGCCGCAAGTGCCTCATTGATAGGCGCTTCGGTGTTGGCGACGCGGTAACCGCGTTTGTGCAAACTCTCGCCGCTACTGTCCAGGCTGATGGTTATTTGCTCGTTGGCAATATGTATGTTGACGAAGAGGTCGGGTTCGGTCAGTTTGACATTGGGTCGGCGGTTCGCGCGCTCCATCCAATAGTCGGCAATCGCATCTTTGATGCGGTAAGTGACAAATCGGCTATTGCGGAAAGTGTCGCTATAGACTGTTGCATCGATGGAGAAAGTGGTTTCCGGGGTCATGTAGCGTGACCAATCGATGGCTTTGGCTTGCTCGTAGAGCCAGTCTTCCGGCTTCAACTTTTCGCCTTTAACCTTTAGCCTTTCGACCTTTATTGGCACGAGAACTCTGCTCGCCGTGCGCAAACAGAGGTTGGCACGGTAAAGCAGAGCTTTATCGCCACGGAAACGCACCGCTCGGCGCTCCATTTGTACTTCGTTTGCACCGAGTTCGATAAGTTCTTGTGCCAGTATTTCTTCCAGACCTTTGAAGGTCTTGGCCAGCATTTCAAATGTTCGTTCTTGCTTCATTTTCAACTTTTGCGGTCGCAAAAGTACTACTTTTTTTTGACATATGCAAATGTTCTACGAATTTATTCCCAAAAAGGACCAGGCTTTGTGTATGTGGGAACCATGTAGTTGTCTCGATTATATCGCACTTATANNTTATAACGCACTTATAACGCACTAATAACGCACTAAATTCGTTGTGTGATTACGTAGAATGTTAGTATTATATACTATGTATATAATACGTGTTGTTGGAATAGGAATGAAACGTGAGAGACGAAGAAAAAATGGTGCGAAATTTGCATATATGAAAAAAAAGCTGTAAATTTGCCGCAAATTTATTAAACAAGTTATGATTAGAGACAACAAGATTCTGATCGGTAAAGGCGAAGACTATGTCTGGCTGCAACCACGTATGGCCAATCGTCACGGCTTGATAGCCGGTGCGACAGGAACAGGAAAAACAATCACTCTGGAGGTTCTGGCAGAAGGATTTTCTGATCTGGGTGTGCCTGTTTTTCTGGCCGATGTCAAAGGTGATATCTCGGGCATGTGTCATGCGGGCTCGATGAACGAGGGTCTGCAGAAACGCCTAACGAAAATGGGCCTGGAGAACGATTTTGAGTTTAATGCCTTCCCCGTTCGTTTCTGGGATGTGTACGGCGAAGCCGGTCACCCGGTTCGCACAACGATAAGCGAGATGGGACCGATGCTTTTGTCACGTCTGTTGGGCTTGACCGAAGTGCAAGAAGGTGTGCTGAACATCGTTTTCCGCATCGCGGATGACAAGGGTTTGCTGCTGATTGACATGAAGGACCTGAAATCGATGTTGCAATATTGTTCGCAGCACACGCGCGATTTCTTGGCCGACTATGGCACGATGACTTCTCAGTCGCTCGGCGCTATTCAGCGTGCGTTGCTGGCCTTGGAAGATCAGGGCGGAGACCTCTTCTTCGGCGAGCCGAATCTGGACATCTACGATTGGATGCAACGCGACAAAGACGGTCGCGGTTTCGTCAATATTCTGAATTGCGTCAAACTGTTCCAACATCCGTTGTTGTACTCGACATTCATCCTCTGGCTGCTATCGGAACTGTTCGAACAACTGCCTGAAGCCGGTGATATGGACCGCCCGAAGATGGTGTTCTTCTTCGACGAAGCGCACTTGCTCTTCAACGATGCACCAAAGGTGCTAGTTCAGAAAGTGGAACAAGTGGTTAAGCTGATTCGCTCGAAAGGTGTGGGTGTATATTTCATCACTCAATCGCCATCCGACCTGCCGGATACCGTTCTCGCTCAGTTGAGCAACCGCGTGCAGCATGCGCTTCGCGCTTATACACCGGCTGAGCAGAAAGCCGTTCGCGCTGCTGCTCAGTCGTTCCGCCCGAATCCCGCTTTCCGCACAGAAGAGGCGATAACCGACTTGGGCGTTGGCGAGGCGCTAGTTAGTATGCTGGACGATGAAGGCAAACCGCAGATGGTGGAGCGTGCGAAGATAATCTGCCCGCAAAGCAGTATGTCGGCTATCGACGACGCAGCGCGCAGAAGTATCATCGCTAGCAGTAGTCTGTACGGCAAATACGATCGTCAGATCGACCGCCAGTCGGCTTACGAAGACCTGCAACAGATTACTCATCAGGAGGAACAAGCCGCTCTGCGTGAGGCGGAGGCCAAACAGGCAGCTTCGCGCCGCGTACAACCGACCTATCAGCGACCCGTACAACCGCGATACACCACTTATTCGCAGCCGCGCCGCTATAGTTCGCGCACATCGCCTATCAACACCATGACCAATACCATTGGTCGCGAAGTGGGCCGTTCGTTGGTTCGCGGACTGTTCGGAGTTCTGAAAAACATGTTATAACAAGAAATAGTATCAACCTACTAAAATTCAACAAGTATGAAAAAGACTCTATTAACCGTACTGTTGGCGCTAACCACATGTACGATGTTTGCTATCAGCCCTGTAACTCTGGAGGGTAAGTTCAACATCAAGAAAGCAAAAAATGCCGTTGCTTCCTTCCAATTTGATTGGGACAAAACAATGGTGGGCGAAATAGATGATGGCGTGTTTGTTCGCACTCCAATGCCTATTGATGAGTATCTGGCTCGTCAGGACCAAAACAAAATCAACGATGGCAAACCTGAGGATGCTAACTTTGTTAGAGATTGGCCAAATATCAAGGCTGAGGCTGAGGACCTGTTCAAGAAATCATGGAACAAAGAGTTCAAGAAAGGTCTGCAATTGACTCGCAACGATGCAGAGGCTAATTTTGAGCTCGTGTTTGTAATCGAAGGTCTCGATTTCGGAAACGTAGCAGGCAGTATGTTCGGTTGGGGCAATGCCGGTGGCGCTATCATCAAGGGCTATGCTGTGTTGAAAGAGAAAGCTAGCGGCAACGAAGTTCTTCGTCTGAATATCAACCACGTACAGGGTCCGGGTCACTTCTCCGACCGCTATCGTACGATTCTCGTGCTCAACGAGTTGGTTGACGAGATTGACGATGCGTACTAAAATGGTAAAAAAGTACTGCTAAATTTGCATATGTCAAAAAAAAGCAGTACTTTTGCACCCGCTTTTGGCGTTCGGCCGAGTGTGCCGAACGCGAGGAAAGATGGCAGAGTGGTCTAATGCATCGGTCTTGAAAACCGACGTACGGAAACGTACCGGGGGTTCGAATCCCTCTCTTTCCGCAAATTCCCTTTTCTCATGAAGAAATTTTTCTTCCCTCTGATTTGTGCGGTTCTTTTCCTGAGCTTGAGCGCTTGCAAAGGAAATCCCGAGGAACCGATTGTACCCGATCCCGAGGAACCGACTTTGTCCTACAAGGATATTCGTCTGTCCCAGATTGATAGTATTGGTTGGTATTGGCAGAAAGACTGGCCTTCCGAATTCGCAACGCCCCTGACTACGGTATCAACTGACCCGATCCGCCTGCATTTCTTTGGGTGGAATTTGGAAGAAGATTCGCTGATCCATCTCACGTTTCCCGATAGTACGGAGCAGTACGGCCGCGTTTGGCTGACCTATCGTATGGGCGGTTGGAACCAAGGACCGGCCGAATGGGACATGACGACGATGATTAAAATCTACGACAAGGAGAACGACCAATGGCTGGAACTGGTTCGCGCCATCACGCCTTATGGCGGATCATTCGGAGATGCTTGGGAGAAATTTTTCTATATCGATGTGACCGAGTTTCTCCCGTTGCTACAAGGTGAGGTGGATTTGCGCATTTTCTACTGCGGCTGGGATGCTACTTCCGAGCGTGCTCACACGGCCCAACTGACCTTCTCTTTTTACGGCGGACGCAATCCTTACGGCGAGCCTATGGGTTGGCAGAAAATCTACGACTCAACCTTGCCCAATGAGGGCGGCAACGGTTACCGTGCTTGGTCGTACGGCGTTGAGGGGTGGAGTATTGAGGATGAGTCGCGTCTGGGCAACCGAACGATAGATGTGCCGGCCGGCGCCACGACTGTCTTGCTGCGTGTTTGCATCACCGGCCACGGCCAGGATGCCTATAACGGTCAGGGGCGTTTCCCTAATCGCTCAAACACCAGGGCCAATAGTTGTGCCGAGTTTGACAAGAACCATTATACGATTTCTTTGAACGGAGAACCGATGAAGCCGCAAGGCTATATCTGGGAACTCAATGGTAGTACCCACAATTATTCCCAGGCGGGAACCTACCATTACAATCGTGGCGGATGGGGACCCGGCAAACCGTGCAATGTACAACACTGGGTCATCGGCAAGATTCCTGCTGAAGGCGAGCAAATCACGATTAATTTTGACCTGGAAGAGTACATCTCGCCTTGCACCAAGCCGAACGACGACAAAGTGGCTTGCTACTACGTCATGACCGACGCTTTCTTCTTCCGTTAAACAAACAGAATATAACTCTTACGCAATAATGAACAAGATTATCTCTAAACGATTTTTCTCGGAGAACGTAGCCGAATTGGTTGTTGAGGCGCCGCTTATCGCGCGTAGCCGCCGTGCCGGACATTTTGTTATCATCCGTGTGGATGCGCAGTCGGAACGTGTGCCGTTGACCATCGCGGGCGCGGACACAGAGCGCGGAACCATCACACTGGTTGTGCAGCAGATTGGTGTTTCTACGCGCAAACTGTTGGCGCTGAATCCGGGCGATTCCATTCATGATGTGGTTGGCCCATTGGGACGTGCTACGCGCATCGAGAAATACGGCACAGTTGTCTGTGCGTGCGGTGGAGTAGGCGCTGCGCCTATGTTGCCTATCGCTGAGGCCCTGAAGAAGGCGGGAAACCGCGTTATCACGGTGCTGGCCGCTCGTACGGCGAATCTCATTATTCTGCGTGACGAATTGGCCAAATGGTCGGACGAAGTGCTGATTATGACTGACGATGGCTCGCTTGGCCAACAAGGCGTTGTGACAGTGGGCGTGGAGCAAGTTATCAATCGCGAGAAAGTGGACAAATGTATCACCATTGGCCCCGCTATCATGATGAAATTTGTGGCGCTGACCACTCAAAAATACAATATCCCGACCGAAGCCAGTCTGAACACGATTATGGTGGATGGAACGGGTATGTGCGGCGCATGCCGTGTGACGGTCGGAGGCAAGACGAAGTTTGTCTGTGTGGATGGACCTGAGTTCGATGCACATGGCGTGGATTGGGATGAGATGCTCAGCCGCATGCGTTCATACAAAAACGAAGAAACCGCGGCACTCGAGGCATATCTCAATCACGAGACTTTATCGAGACAATCACGAGACAATCACGAGACAATATCGAGAGATAAAGATAATTGTTTCGTGCCCGAACCGTTTGAGGGAACGCCCAAAGACCGCGTGGCTATTCCGCGAGTTAAAATGCCCGAGTTGGCACCGAATGTGCGTGTGAAAAGTTTGCATGAAGAGGTGAACCAAGGTCTGACATTTGAACAGGCCGTGACCGAGGCACATCGCTGTCTAAACTGTAAGAATCCGACTTGTGTTCAAGGGTGCCCGGTTAATATCCAGATTCCGGATTTTATCAAACGTGTAGAGCAAGGCGACTTATTGGGTGCGGCGGATGTGATCAAGCAGAGCTCAAGTCTGCCGGCCGTTTGCGGACGTGTATGCCCGCAAGAAAAACAATGCGAAGCCAACTGTATTCATCTAAAGATGAAACATCCGGCAGTGGCTATCGGTTATCTCGAGCGTTTTGTGGCTGATTATGCCAACAGCCATAAGGCCCAAACGGTCTCAAAACAAGCACCGAAGGGCGACAAGATTGCCGTGGTCGGCTCCGGACCTGCGGGGTTGACTTTTGCGGGCGATATGGCGAAATATGGTTACGAAGTGCATGTGTTCGAAGCCTTGCACGAGATTGGTGGTGTGCTCAAATATGGTATTCCTGAATTCCGTTTGCCGAACAGCATCGTCGATATCGAGATTGACGGTCTGCGTGCATTAGGCGTTCAATTCCACACGGATACCATCATTGGCAAAACCATCACGGTGGACGAGTTGCGCGAACAGGGCTTCAAGGGCATTTTCGTTGGCTCTGGAGCGGGTTTGCCACGATTTATGAATATTCCGGGCGAGAACCTGAATGGCGTTCTTTCCTGCAACGAATATCTGACTCGCGTCAATCTGATGGACGCTAGCAATCAAGCGACTGACACGCCACTTCTCTACGGCAAGAATATTGCTGTGATTGGCGGCGGAAACACGGCCATGGATGCTGTGCGTACGGCCAAACGTCTCGGCGCAGAACATGCCATTATCGTCTATCGTCGTAGCGAGGAAGAGATGCCCGCGCGTATTGAAGAAGTTCGTCATGCTAAGGAAGAAGGCATCGAATTTATGACTCTTCACAATCCGATTGAATATCATGCGGACGAGAACGGCCGTGTCAAGGAGGCAGTGTTGCAAGTGATGGAACTGGGCGAACCCGATGAAAGCGGGCGTCGCAGTCCTGTGCCTGTTGAGGGCAAAACGGTTACGATTCCGGTTGATTTGGTCATTGTGGCAGTGGGCGTTAGTCCAAACCCGCTTATCCCATCGTCGGTGGCCGGTCTGGAAATCAGCAAAAAGGGAACGATTGTCGTCAACGAACAGATGCAATCGGCTATTCCTACTCTGTTTGCGGGTGGCGATATCGTTCGTGGTGGAGCTACCGTTATTCTCGCTATGAGCGATGGTCGAAAAGCCGCAAAAGCCATGCACGAGCATCTACAAAACGCTTAACGCGCATCAGATTCGTACAATCCCGCTGAAATAGCGTAAAGAAAACTAACGAAACAACGTATAGAAAAAGAAAACAGGCAGCCGAAAGCTGTCTGTTTTTTGTTGTGCGCAGGATGAGACTCGA
>DBVU01000047.1:7077-17478 GCA_002308195.1 Bacteroidales bacterium UBA1256 | reverse complement strand
GCTTTGCCGTACTGACGGTCACGCGTGGTGCCTGCCGTATTCATTACTATCGCTCGACGAGTACCTGTCAAACGATTAAAGAGAGTCGATTTCCCAACATTGGGACGACCCACTATAGCCACTATATTCGCCATAGAATCAAATATTTATGTTTATATATGTTAATTATTTGCGTTTTCCGCATCCTTTCTCACAAGAATTGCAATCACTCTCGCATGCGTCTTGCCCGCAATGGCTATGACACTTGCCGCATCCACGATGATGCAGGGCCTTCAGTTCGCCCTCCGTTACATCGCGTATGTCGATGATTTTTCCCTTGAAATGCAGATCTTCTCCCGCATAAGGATGGTTCAGGTCAATAGTTACTTTGTCGTCTGTTACTTCGCATACTTGTGCTTTGACGATTTGCCCGTCTACGGTGTTCATCGGCACAATGGCTCCTACATACACACGCTCTGCATCAAACTCGCCATCTCCGTTGAAGAACATCGTCTTAGGCAGATCCATCAGTCCTTCTTGTATGTACTCGCCATACGCATCTGCGGCTTTCAGCACAAAATCAAACTCATCGCCCACTTCCTTGCCTGCCATGGCTGCCTCGAATGCAGGCAGCATCATGTTCTCGCCTTGACACCATACTAGCGGAGTCTCTTCCTTAGCGCGCTCCATCAGTTCTTCTTTGCCATTCTCGTCCGCGATGTACAATTCGTACGTGGCACTTACTACTTTGTGAAATTCTATCATATTTCTGTTTGTGTTTACCACCATTCGATACGTGCGTTGGTGGATTGGTTACTATTCTTATCGTACTTCAGGTCGCTCAGTATTGATGCATTCACACCTATGTGGAATGTGTAGCTCTTGAATGGCCCGATAGGGTTGATGCTGGCCGACATGTTCCAACAGTGCAGATCACGACTGACGTTGAATGTACAACTGGTCAGCGCCATGTGCGTGAAGTCATAGCTCATCGATGCACTTACTTTCCATCCTTTGCCCAGACCGATATTTCCGCTCAGACTCAGGTTGTTGGTAAATTGCATCTTATAGTACATTTTCTCGTAGTCGAAGGTGCTTCCCGATGCGTATGCGAGCGAGTAGTTGATACTCAGGCTCCACGGGAAATCAGTCTTGACATAGCCATCATCCACTTCCGTCTCTTTCTTGCTATCCAGTTTGGCGTTCTTGTCCATGCCGTCTTCGCCTTTCTCTATACTCTCTAGGTTGGCGTCTCCTTCACTCGTGCCAGACGAGTTGACTTTTTCGCCTCTCCGTTTGGCTGCATTCTCCTTCCATTTCTTGATGGTCTGGTTGCTGATGGTGTAACTGAAACTCCATCTTATACCGTTCCAGTGCGGCATTCTGCCATTGTTCCAGTATTGTTTGTTGGTTCTGACCGGATTGCCAAGCGCGTTCAGCTCGTACATATACGGGTCGAGCGAAGTACTCAGGTTCAGACTGTAGTTGTTCAGTTTCGGGAATTTCAATCGCAGATTGACGTTGAAATTACTCCAATTCATACTATCCGCGGCGAAGTTGTATCCGCCTGTGATACCGAAATTATCGATCAGACTCACCACTTTGTACGGCTGTTTGCCTGTGGTATCATCCTTGTTGATGATTTTCATCTCCAGGTTCTGGTCCAGGCCAAACGTTAGCGTCGCCGACATACCTCGTGGCGCATTGCTATACATAGCGTTCGGGTATCGCGAATAGACCTGATGTATAAACTCGCCGGTGGGCACTTTCATGCCGTCCGCATCCACCGAGTCTTTGTAGTAAACCGGTTGGTCGTAACTGCCGTAGTAACCCCAATAGCGCTTCTCAAAATCTGGGTGGAACGTAAATCCAATTCGCGGAGTCAGCACGTGGCGGAATTTCTCGACTCGTCCGTTCGGGAAGAGTTTCTTGATAGGCGTGTAGAATCCGTATATCTTCGTACTCATGCTCAGTCCCACGTTGAAGTCAAATACGTTGTAGAATCCGTTGGTGGTGTCCATGTGCAGTTGTTGCTGGGCCTCATCCCAATTGCGGTCCACACGTTGGAAATACATACGGTCCGTCATGTTGATGGTAGGCGTCACGCTCAGGTATTTGAATAGCATGAAACTGGCGTTGATAGGTAACGAATGCTTGATACCCGTCTGCCAATCGCGGAAGAAATCAGAATGAACAAAATCTTTCTCCTTGATGTTGTTGACGGCTATTCGGCCGTTCATCGTGTAGCTCATCTTGATCTTCTCATACCATTTCTCTTTGCCCGTTCGTACTTGTCCCTTGCGTTTCAGCGTGGCTTCGCGTGCCAGTTTGAACGGGTAGATACTACTCATGTTGACGGCTAGTTCCGGAGCCGTGAGCGATATAGTTGAGTCTTTGGTTCGTTGCGTCAGACTGGCCGTCAGGCTGATACTCCACGGGCTCTCCGGAAAACGTTGCGTGTAGCTGACCGTACTGCTCTTAGTGTTCTCTGAGTAGAGGTTAGCGTTGTAGTAACTATTGATATTGCTACGGTTGTAACCGCTAGTCGCGAAGTTAACGCTGGCCGAGAACGAGTTGTATGGATTGGCTTTCGCGTCCTGCGAGTGTGTCCATTGCACCTGGAAGTTCTTGCTTACTGCATAGTCGGGCATACCACGTTCGCCCGTCACATCGTTTCGGTAACTGATATTCAGGCTACCCGAGAAATGGTAGCGCCATACGTATTTCGATTGAGCGCGCACTGCCCATGTACCGCGTGAGTAGATATCGCCCAGTACTTGCAGATCTAGGTAATCGCAGATAGCGAAATAGTATCCTAGACCGCTCAGATACAGACCTCGCGTATAGTCGTCACCGAAGTTAGGCATGATCAGACCGCTCGAATATTTGTCGGTGAATGGGAAGAATCCGAACGGAATAGCCAGTGGCAATGGCACATCGCCTACTACCATATAGGCAGGACCGGTGGCGATGTATTCGCCCGGTTTGACTTTGGCTTTCGTCAGTTTTAGGTAGAAGTGCGGATGGTCGTGGTTATCGCAGGTGGTATATTGTCCACCGGCCATCATCATCACGTCGTCATCGGCTTTCTTGGTCTTGTCGGCCATGATGTATCCTTCGCCTTGCTGCGTCACTACGCGACGGATATAACCCTTCTGCGTCTTGATGTTGTAGGTTATCTCGCTCGATTCGTAACTGTCTTTGCCGTCTTTGAAGACAGGCTTTCCGGTCACTTCTTCGCTGACGGTATCTAGCACGCCACGGGCATAGATCTGACTGCTGTCCATGTTCATTCGGATGTAAGCGCTGGTCAGCTCCATGTTTTCGTATTTCAGTTCGCCTTTGCCGTGCAGATAGGCTGTTCCGTTTCTGGTCATCACCATCGAGTCGCTAGCCTGATAATGAATAGGCGACTTGATGTCTCCGCTCGAGCGTGGCTGCGGCTTCGCCTTTGGTGTATCGGCTTGCTGCGTGGTATCTGTCACGGCTTCTGACACACTATCCGTAGATGTCGCAGGGATACTGTCATTCTGTCCCCACACCGCCAAAGAGCAGAGTAGGGTAAGCAGTAGGATAATATGTCTAAATCGTATGGTCACTACGGTTTTTCTTGCCGCACGTGTATACATATGCGCACAATACACCAAATTAGCGTGCAAAGGTACTACAAATTTCTGACATATGCAAATTTCTAAGAAAAAAGTATCACTTTTTCTTAAAAAATGCTATCAAAAATCTTTGGTTTTTATTTGCATATGTCAAAAAAAAGCAGTACTTTTGCAGCCGCAAAAGTTTTGAACTATGGATATTTCGATTATAGTGCCTCTCTATAATGAGGCGGAGTCGTTGCCACATCTCTATGAATGGATTGCACGCGTCATGAAGGAGAACAAATTCTCCTACGAAGTCATTTTTGTGAATGATGGCTCTACCGACAACTCGTGGGAAGTGATCAGGCAACTGAAGGAACAGAGTCAGAAAATCGTGAAGGGAATCAGTTTCCGTCGCAACTATGGCAAGTCTGCTGCGCTCTACTGCGGATTCCAAGCTGCGCAAGGCGATGTGGTCATCACCATGGATGCTGACCTGCAGGATTCGCCGGATGAGATTCCTGAACTCTATCGTATGATTCGCGAAGATGGATTCGACCTCGTAAGTGGCTGGAAACAAAAGCGTTATGACAATAAGTTAACCAAAAACTTGCCGTCCAAACTCTTCAACGCTACCGCTCGTCGCGTCACTGGCATTAAGCTTCACGACATGAACTGCGGACTCAAGGCATATCGCAACGAAGTGGTAAAAAATATCGAAGTCTTCAGCGAGATGCATCGCTATATTCCGTATCTGGCTAAGAACGCCGGTTTTACCAAAATAGGAGAAAAAGTGGTGCAACACCGGAAACGCGAATACGGAGTCAGCAAGTTTGGTCTCAACCGCTTTGTCAATGGTTATCTCGACCTGCTGACACTCTGGTTCCTCAATCGGTTCGGCAAGCAACCTATGCATTTCTTCGGACTGGTCGGCAGCCTGATGTTCCTCATCGGTTTCGTCGCTGTCATCGTGGTTGGAAGCATGAAACTCTATGCCCTTTCCAACCATGTACAAGCTATGCTTGTAGGCGTCAACCCGTATTTCCATATCGCTATCCTGATGATGATTCTCGGCTGCATGCTTTTCTTGGCCGGTTTCTTGGCAGAATTGATTATCCGCAATAGTCCGAGCAGAAACGATTATTTGATCAAAGAGGAGATCTGATGGCGCAGACGATAGAAGAACAAGTTAACACCATCGAACGGGCACTGGGCGAGCGTATGATCACGCACGGCCTGGCTATTGTTCGCACATGGATGAACGAGTTGGGCGAGAACAATGCCTTCGAGGCGGATTATATCTCGCTTTTCACGCGCTATCAGCAATTGTTCTCCGATTGGATGGCTTCTAATGACGAGGTTTTCGAGGATCCGTTGGACGAACTGACAGGCGAAGCCTATCGCTTGGCAGACGAGGTATATGCAGCCTTGCGCTTGCAGCGAGGACTGTCGCCTACACTGCATGGATTCAATCCCGATAATCCTCAGTCGGTCATGCAGTATTTCTCTTCGTGCCTCAGTATCTCTGCTTCTGATTATGCATGGATGACCGAGGTACTCAATGACCCGGATCGTGCGTCTATGGCGCTTCTGTCTGTCGCGGGATTGGCCAAAAACCTGCGTGAGTGCTTCTCCGATGCAGCTATGATTCAGCTGATAGAGGGCATGAAGGCTACTAATGCCATTGTGGCCGAGCAGTGCCTGGCTAATATCATGATTCTACTCGTTCATTACGATGTGCGAATCGATTTCTTCCCCTTGGTACAAGAGGCATTCACCTATGCAATAGGTGATGGCGAGCAGGCTTTTGAGACGCTCTGCGCCATTGTTCATTCGCTTAATACCGATTGGATCGAACTGTATCGGTCGGGCGAATGTACGCTACGCGATATGCCCGAAGAGGTGCGTCACCTGATAGAATTGACGGGGGCTGACAAGGAGATGACGGGGGTGGAGCAATGGTTG
Source organism: Bacteroidales bacterium UBA1256 (assembly GCA_002308195.1). The sequence continues at coordinate 11,944 of DBVU01000047.1, read as the reverse complement.
CCTACGTCCGAAAAAGAATACTTGTCCGGTATTGTGCAGATACTGCCTGATACATGGCTTTTCAGTGAACTGGTGCACGATAATCCAGAGCGCCAACGTACGATGGAGATTCTCTATTTGCTGAATGGATCAATGGACCTGATGTGGGACAAAACCGATTTGGCAGAGTCTATCCTGGTGCAGCATATCCGCAACCATAAGACCCACAACGTCAAGGATTTTATCAATTACGGCCATTGCCTCTTGCTCCGTGGCGACAGAATGATGGCCTTCGAGAGCTATCGCGAAGCACGTAAGATGTGTCAAAATGCGAAGGAATTCTTTACGCTTTTCCGTCCTGACCGCAGGCCATTGGTGGACCATGGTGTTCCGATGGAAGAGGTCTATCTGATCGAAGATCAGCTCTTATCCGTCTAAACCCTTAAACGCGGCTTGCCGCTCTAAACGCGCCATCAGCGCACTAAACCTCTAAACGCGCCATCGGCGCACTAAACGGCGTTGGCCTCTAACCTCTAGCCTCTAGCCTCTCGCCCTTTACAAATACACTCCCACGCCTGCCGAAACAAATTCCACTTTCGTCAGGTGGGCTTTCATGGCCAGTTGGGCAAACATATGATACGGGAAGCGATAGCGCAGCACTATCTGCGTATAGAGCCAACGGTCCGGATAACCTGCACTACCTGCGTTCAGCAGATCGTAGCCGTAAACCAAAGGTTTATCTAGTGTCTTGTGTTCGGTCCAGAGCTTGTTGTATTCGTCTGTTCCGGTCTTGGCTTCACGGTTCTTGACAGGGTCGAACACATACATACCAAAATGGAAACCGGCAGTAAATTTGCCTATCACAAATTCCGGTTGTACGCTCAGTCCCACGCGCCAACAATCGGTCTGCGTAGCACCGCCTAGATAGGTCTTGCCAAACGCTGTCTCACGGTCGGTATATGCCCCATCGTAGAACACATCCACACCGCCGCCCAGACGGAAAATCTTGTGTGCACGCCAGTAGGCGGCCAGTTGCATCTCCGAGCAGAAGAACGACTGACGGTCTTTGTAATATACTTGTCTGGCACCTCCGCTCAGCGACAGTTCCAGTTCGCAATGCGCTTTCTGCATTGCATTCAGACTTTCTTTCTTGTCGTCCGTCAGCGGCGCAACGATATACTCGCGCGGATCTTCCGCCTCTTTTTCTTCTATCAGGTAACTCTCGCCGAACGCAGTTCGTTTCTCGTCTTTGTACGGCTGATAGCGCACGGCCAGTTCACCCATGAACATGTTGTATCCCGAGTTCGGTTGACGCAGACTGCCGTTACTCATGTGGTACCAACCTCCGGCTATGCCAATCGACCAGCCATCACGAATCGGGAAATTCATGTATAGCGCTTCCGGGAAATAGAAATTGAATACCGAACCAACTGAGCGGTTGACGCCCTCTACCTGTAGCGAGGTGTATCTGTTTTCTTCGGTCGTGGTGTTGTAGTAGGTCCTGGTGATGAACGAGCAGCCTATACCCGGCCGAACACCAATCTCGAAGTAGCGATGCGTGTAGAAGGGTATTTCTACAAAGGCGTATGGCGCAATGGCGTGACCGGTTATATCTTCCGCGCCCCAACGCGTGCAGTCAAATTTCCAGTAACTCAGCGCCACGCCTACGGCGGCACCGTTCCAGTCGCGCAGCGAAGACCATTTGGGATGAAATGTCATAGCAAATTCGCCGCCAATGGTCGGACCTACCCATTCACCTTTCTGACCGAGCATGTCGTCCACTTTGCCGTCAGGCATAATCATACCCGCCCGCAACGACAGACGATAGTCTATCTTCGGTTGCTCAGGCTTAGTGGCAAATAGCTCGCTATTAGCCCATTGATCCTGCGCCCAACAGGCGAGCGAGCACACCATTAACAATATGATTATTCCTATCTTACGCATTCGTTTCGAACTTTTGCGAGTGCAAAAGTAATGCTTTTTTCTGACATACGCAAATTTTTGAGAAAATATATCAAAAAATCGAAAAGATGCGCGCTCGCCTAAAAAAAATGTGTGAACGGGGTTAACACGTGGTCATAACGTGGTAATCACGTATCCTACCAATACATATAATATACATAATATCGCGAGATTTTGATTCTAACAAGTCTAAAAAGGGTAAAAAGTCAAATGCTAGCGATTTTACTTTTACACCTATCCACACTCTCTCGTATGCCTGTCAGGTGATTGTCTCGGTAAAGTGTCGAATAAAAAGTAGACGCGCAAAGGACACTTTTGACCACAGATGATATTTTTTAGCCAAACATTTGCATATGTGCAAAATTTTTAGTAATTTTGCGGCCGATTTAATTTGGAGTACTATGTTCGATAATCTATCAGAGAGACTGGAACGGTCGTTCAAAATCCTAAAAGGAGAAGGCCGTATCACCGAAATAAACATTGCGGAAACCGTCAAAGATATCCGCAAAGCCCTGCTGGAAGCCGATGTCAACTACAAGACAGCGAAGCAGTTCACCGACCAGGTGAAGGAGAAAGCGCTGGGCCAAAACGTCATGACCAGTGTGCGTCCCGGACAATTGATGGTCAAGATCACGCACGACGAACTGGCCGAACTGATGGGCGGCGAGGCACAGGAACTGAACCTAAAAGGTTCGCCTGCCGTCATCCTGATGTCCGGTTTGCAGGGTTCCGGTAAGACCACTTTTGCCAGCAAACTGGCTAACTGGTTGCAGACCAAGAAGAACAAACGCGTCATGCTCGTAGCCTGCGACGTCTATCGCCCTGCTGCCATCGAGCAGTTACGTGTACTGGGCGAGCAGATCAATGCGAAGGTCTATACCGGCGAAGGAGAGGCTAATCCCGTCAAGAAAGCCCAAGATGCCATAGCCGAGGCCAAGCGCCTGGGCTACGATGTAGTGATCGTCGATACCGCTGGTCGTCTGGCAGTGGACGAGCAGATGATGCAGGAGATAGCTGCCATCAAGGACGCTATCAAGCCGTCTGAGACGCTGTTCGTAGTGGATGCTATGACCGGTCAGGACGCAGTGAATACTGCCAAGGAGTTCAACGACCGCATCGATTTTGATGGCGTGGTACTGACCAAGCTCGATGGAGATGCACGTGGTGGTGCGGCCCTGTCTATCCGCTCGGTGGTCAACAAACCGATCAAGTTCATCGGAACAGGCGAGAAGATGGAGGCACTCGATGTGTTCCATCCGTCGCGTATGGCTGACCGTATTCTGGGTATGGGTGATGTCGTCAGCCTGGTGGAACGTGCTCAAGAGCAGTACGACGAAGCCGAGGCACGCCGTATCAGCAAGAAGATTGCCCACAATCAGTTCGATTTCAATGATTTCATCGGCCAACTCAACCAGATTAAGAAAATGGGTTCGATGAAGGACCTGATGGGCATGATTCCGGGTATGGACAAGGCGATGAAGAATATCGACGTCAGCGACGATGCGTTCAAACCCATCGAGGCCATGATCAATTCGATGACTCCTGCCGAGCGTGCGAATCCAGGTCTGCTCAATGGTAGCCGCAAGAACCGTATCGCCAAAGGCGCAGGCGTAGATATAGTGGCGCTCAACCGCTTCCTCAAGCAGTTTGAGCAGACCAGCAAGATGATGAAAAAAGTGCAGCAAATGCGTAAGCGCTAATGATTATAGACGGTAAGAAAATAGCGGGAGAGATCTGCGCGGAACTGCACAGCGAGGTAGAACGGCTGAAGGCGGAAGGCAAACGTGTTCCGCGCTTGGCTATCATCATCGTCGGCCATAATCCGGCCAGCGAGACCTATGTGGCCAACAAACTGAAAGCTTGCGCAGAAGTGGGCATCGAGGCGGAGAAGATTGCGTACGAAGAATACATCACCGAGCAGACTTTGCTCCAAGAGATACATCGGCTCAACAACGATCCCACCATAGACGGCTTCATCGTCCAGTTGCCGCTACCGGAACATATCAGCGAGCAGAATATCTTGGCGGCTATCGATTATCGCAAGGATGTAGATGGCCTGACGCCTGCCAATGTGGGACGTACGGTGCTTGGATTGCCTTCCATCATCGGTGCTACACCACGAGGTATTCGTGAACTATTGGCGCGGTATCATATATCTACCGAAGGCAAGCACGTAGTGGTCATAGGCCGCTCCAACATCGTGGGCAAACCTATCGCGATGTTGCTGATGCAGCGCCCGTACTTGAGTTTTCCGGGCATGAGCTCGTCTGCCATAGGCGATGCTACGGTCACTATATGTCATAGCAAAACGCGCGACTTGGCAGCTATTTGCCGCACGGCAGATATCATCATCGTAGCGGCCGGTTGTCCCAAACTGCTAAAAGCAGATATGGTGGCAGAAGGCGCAACGGTTATTGATGTAGGCATCAATCGCATAGAAGACCCGACTGCTTCACGCGGTTATCGAGTAGTAGGCGATGTCGATTTCGATGACGTGGCACCGAAGGCCGCTTTCATCACACCTGTGCCGGGCGGAGTAGGACCGATGACCATCGCTTCGCTGCTACAGAATGCGCTGCAGGCGTATAAGTTTGGAATGTAAAGAATGGATATTTTAGACAAGATAGAAGGCCTGGAGGCTAAGTTTCACGAAGTGAGTCTGCTTATCACCGATCCGGCAGTTATTGCCGATCAGGCTCGTTATGTGCGTCTCAATCGCGATTACCATGACCTGGAGCGCGTCCTGGAGTGTGCACATCGCTACAAGAAAGCCGTGAACGACCTGCAGGAAGCTAAAGACCTATTTCACAATGAGACAGACCCTGAGCTGCGTGAGATGGCTCGGACAGAGATAGAGACACTCGAACCGGAAGTGCCGAAACTAGAGGAAGAACTGAAACTGCAACTCCTGCCCCAGGATCCCGAG
>DBVU01000047.1:748-7019 GCA_002308195.1 Bacteroidales bacterium UBA1256 | reverse complement strand
ATGTACACCAAGTATTTCGAGATCAAAGGGTTTAAATATACGATCTCGTCCTTCACCGAAGGTGCTGCGGGTGGTTACAAGGAGATTATCTTCAACGTCACCGGAGAGAATGTGTACGGCACGCTCAAGTACGAGTCAGGCGTACACCGTGTGCAACGTGTGCCTGTCACGGAGACGCAAGGACGCGTCCATACGTCCGCTGCTACGGTAGCCGTTTTGCCCGAGGCCGATGAATTTGAAGTGCACATCAACGAGGGGGAGATCCGTTGGGAGACTTTCCGCTCGGGTGGAGCAGGAGGTCAGAATGTCAATAAGGTAGAATCGGGCGTCCGCCTTCGCTACAATTGGAAGAATCCGAATACCGGCGAAGTGCAAGAGATACTGATAGAGTGTACCGAGACGCGCGACCAGCCTAAGAACAAAGAGCGCGCTCTCAGCCGTCTGCGCACGCAGATCTACGACAAAGAGCATCAGAAATATATCGACGACATCGCAGCACGCCGTAAGACCATGGTTTCCACAGGTGACCGTAGTGCCAAGATCCGCACCTACAACTATCCGCAAGGACGAATCACCGACCATCGTATCGGTTACACGGTCTATAACTTGGCAGCCTTCATGGATGGCGATATACAAGGCGTGATTGACGCCCTGCAAGTAGCCGAAAACGCCGAACGCCTCAAAGAAAGTGAATTGTAAATTTTCAATTTTCAATTTTGAAATGTATCTCTTTTATTGCCCTGACATACTGACGCGCCAAACGCTCTCCGAAGAAGAGAGTGCCCATTGCGTGCGAGTGCTACGCTATTCCGTGGGAGATGAGATACTGATCACGGACGGTCGCGGTACCACCTATACGGCGCGTATCACTAATCCGCATCCTAAGCATTGCGATTTTGAGGTGCTCTCGAGCGAGAAACAGCAACCGCACCATAGTTTCCATTTGCATATCGCCATAGCGCCTACCAAGAATATCGAGCGAATGGAGTGGGCTATCGAGAAATGCGTGGAGATAGGCGTGGATGAGATCACTCCGTTGCTTTGCCGATTCTCCGAACGTAAGCAACTACGTACAGACCGTCTAGAGAAAATCATCCTCTCTGCTGCAAAGCAGAGCCTCACGCCTTACTTGCCCGTTTTGCACGAACTGACACCATACGACTCGTTTGTCAAGGAGCAGGCCAAACTCAACCAACAGAATTTCATTGCCCATTGCTACAAAGAGGATAAACGTGTGCTGAAAGATGAAATAGAGCGGGGTAGAGATGTGTTGGTATTGATCGGTCCGGAAGGCGATTTCAGCGAAGCAGAAGTAGCTGAGGCTTTATCATTAGGCTTTGTGCCTGTCAGTCTGGGCAACAGTCGTCTGCGCACCGAGACAGCGGGCGTGGTGGCCTGTCATACTGCTGTACTGATTAACGAATGAATATAGACGCAGATATATTACTTTGGATCAACGGCCATTATGCAGAATGGTTGGATGAGGTCATGTGGACGGTCAGTCAGCCTCGCACTTGGATCTGGCTGTACGTGCTCCTGGTTCTTCTGCTAATTAAGAAATTCCGCAATTGGAAGATTGTTCTTCTGACTCTGGTAGCCTTTGCGGTGGCAGTAGGACTGAGCGATTTCACCACCAGTGGCATCATCAAACCTTTGGTTTGTCGTTTGCGTCCAACTCACGAACCAGCTATCGATCCGCTGCGTCTCGTACGTGGCTATGCGGGTGGACTATATGGATTCTGCAGCGGTCACGCAGCCAATACGATGGCCGTGGCATTGCTCTTTAGCCTCTTATACAAAGACGCAAGAGCCACCGTTGCCTTGATGACTTGGGTGGCTCTGAATTGTTATAGTAGGATGTACTTGGGCGTACACTATCCTTCGGATATACTGGCGGGATTGATTATTGGCGCTCTTTGGTCGGTGATTGCTTTTGTATTACTACAACGTCTGGTTTTGACATCACCTTGGCTCCGTGCGGACGGCGAGGCTGCTCGGCAGGGTGGTTCATGAAGCGTTCAAATTCCTCAGGCGTGAGGATTCGCTTTAGTTCTGCTACCATGGCGCTCATCCTGTCCATCTCTTGCGCACGAGTGAGTCCCGTACGACGCAGAACAGCGTACTTGAGATGCATCTTATAAAGCGTGTCAATACGAGCCGAATCACGTATGTTCAACTCGCGAACCAACCGCTCAGTCTGCTTCGTAGCTTCCTCCTCCGGAGTACGTTGTGCACGAGCCGAAGTAGGTTGCTCTTGAGCAAAAATCATACCCGCAAATAGGACACTAACAATAGATACCAATAGTCGTTTCATAACGCAAAATATACTGTAAAATTTACCACAAAAATTATGCCAATTAGGCCCGAAATAGAACTTGCTATGCGACTTTATTTTTCGCAACAGGGCGAACAACGCAATTCGCGCCCTGCTGTTCGTGTCGCTTTGGCAGGTATGATAGTGGGTGTTTTGGTCATGATTTTGACTGTTTGTGTGGTCGTAGGATTCAAGCAGACGGTTACGCAACAGGTAGCAGGTTTTGGCGCGCATATCCAGGTCGTTTCGTTCGACAACAACAATACCTACGATTTGCAACCCATCGAGGTGTCCGACTCGCTACTGACACGTCTGGCGTCTTATCCGTACGTCGCTTCTGCGGCGCCTTTTGTCTCCAAACCGGGCATGATGAAGACCGATTCGGCTTTCCAGGGAATAGTGCTCAAGGGAACCGACTACTGGGATTTCTTTGCTGCCCATCTCAAGGAAGGTGCGCTACCTGCAGCACCGCAAGAAGTATTGCTATCGCAGCCTTCGGCCAATCTGCTCCATCTCCACGTAGGCGATGCTGTCAATGCGTATTTTGTGGACGATGAGGTACGGGCACGCAGATTCAAGATAGTGGGGCTCTATGAGACAGGTTTTGCTGAATTTGACCAACTCTTTGTGCTAACACCGCTACAGACGGCCCGCCGACTGCAAGGTTGGGACGAACATACATTCTCTGGCGTTGAGATTCTCTTGTCCGACATCGGCCATCTGGATGAAGTTGCCGACCAGATCTATTTTGCTACGGTCAATCATGTGGATGAGAAGGGATACAATGTCTATTATGTGCAGACCCTTCAAGAGCAGAATCCTGCTATCTTTGCATGGCTCGATTTGCTCGATATGAATGTGGTGGTCATCATTATTCTGATGCTTCTGGTGGCCGGATTTAACATCGTTTCCGGGCTGATTATCCTGATCTTGGATGGTATCCAACTGATAGGCACGCTCAAGGCTCTTGGCGCCAACAACCGCTTCGTTCGCCGCATCTTTATCACCCAAGCCGCTATGCTGATTGGCAAAGGTGTGCTATGGGGCAATGTGTTGGGCTTAGGACTCGCTGCGTTGGAGTATTTCTGCCACCTGGTGCCGCTCGATGCAGCTACCTATTTCGTCAGTTACGTACCTATCGCTTTCCCGTGGGGATGGCTTATATTGTTGAATATGATCACTATAGCACTGTCGTTGTTGATTCTGTTGCTGCCGTCTATGATTATCAGTCGAATCAGCCCTGCCCGAGTAATGCATTTTGAGTAAAGATGAAACTGCAAACCATTGTCGATATTCCCCGTAGCCCGTGGCAAGCACCTATAGATGCTCGTTGGCTGTTGTTGGGCTCGTGTTTCGTAGATGCTATCGGTCGCAAGATGGGCGAGTACTATCTGCGTGCGCTATCTAATCCTACGGGCACGCTCTACAATCCCGTTTCTATTGCCCGTCATATCCATCTGGTGGACGATGCGGATATAGCTATTATCACTTTCGGCACGGCTTGGGTCTACGAGGATAAGGCGACAGGCCTCGTAGTGGATAATTGCCAGAAGCGTCCGGCCTCCGATTTCTTGCGCAGACGTTTGACCGTGGACGATATAGTTGGTCTGTGGCAACCTATCCTTGAGAGATACGCAGATAGACGTTGGATTTTTACTGTTTCGCCCATCCGTCATATCAAGGATGGCTTACATGAGAATCAACTGAGCAAAGCTATTCTGTTGCAAACGGTAGAGAAACTCTGCCAGCAGTTCCCTTCGGTTAGTTATTTCCCTAGTTATGAGATTGTTCTGGACGAACTACGTGACTATCGTTTCTATGCAGACGATTTGGTTCACCCGTCTTCGATGGCAGTCAACTATATCTGGGAGCGTTTCTCCGAGACCTATTTCTCGGCTCAAACACTTCGTGAAATGGATACGTTGCACTCCCTTTGGCTCGACCGCCATCATACACTTCTTTATCCCGATTCGCCTGAAGCACAGGCTTTTGTGCAGAGCACAGCCGATCGGGCACTACAACTGAAAAAACAATATCCCTGGATACAATGAGAGTTCTTCTTATCAACGGCAGTCCTCGCCACAACGGCAATACTGCTATCGCATTGAACGAAGTAGCCCGCACGCTAGAGGCAGAGGGCATTGAGACCGTTACGGTCGAGATCGGCAACCATCCCGTGCGCGGATGTATTGGCTGTGCTGCCTGTTCCGCCAAAGGTCGTTGCGCTTTCTCTGACCCGCTCTACGATCGTCTATTGGCTATTCTACAAGAGGGTATAGATGGCCTCATTGTTGGTTCTCCGGTTTATTATGGCAGCGCTAATGGTAGTTTGTGCGCATTGCTTGACCGACTCTTCTATAGCGCATCTTCGCTCATGCAGCATCGTCCTGCTGCTTCGGTGGTAGTTTGTCGTCGCGGAGGAGCAGGCAGTGCGTTCGACCGGCTGAATAAGTATTTCACTATCAACAATATGCCGGTCGTTCCTTCTCAATATTGGAATAGCGTTCACGGCGCTGCGCCGGGCGAAGCCGCCCAAGATCTGGAGGGACTGCAGACTATGCGTACATTGGCTCGTAATATGGCTTGGATGCTGCGTGGGATGAAACCCGAAGAGCGTCCTCAGGCAGAACCAAGACAAAGAACGAATTTCATTCGTTAGAATAGGCTTTCATAACTTTGGCACGATAGTTGCAAGAGGGATAGTAACTGCGAGATGAGTCGCGGTTAAGTTTTTGGTATTAACCCTAAAAATCAAACAGTTATGAAACGAATGTTAACTATGGCATTGTTAGTTGCCGCAACAATGAGCGCTACTGTTAGCGCAAGTGCACAAGGCCGACGAGGCGAGTTTAGAGGACGCAGAGGCGATTTCCGCAAAGAGATACGATTCAAACAGTGTGATTGCCCTCGTTGCGCAGAATGGCGTAGGATGCAAACTATGCGTACTTTCCGCTTCGACCCACGCTTTATGGATCCTAGGATGGACAGATGTCGTTTGGAAAGAAATTTCCGCAAGGACGCTAAGTTCCGCAAAGGTCGTCCTATACGATAACAAAAAAGCCTCGCTTGTGCGGGGCTTTCTTGTTGTTATTTCTTCAGCGCCTTGATGGCTTCTTCCAGAGCAGCGATACGGGTTTCCGCATCGCTTTTCTTTTTCTGTTCTAGCGCCACAATCTCCGGTTTCGCATTTTGAACAAAGCGTTCGTTGCTCAGTTTGGCCATTACGCCACGAAGGAATCCCTGTTGGTGAGCCAAATCGGCTTCCAGTTTCTTGATTTCTTCATCCACGTTGATGAACTTGTCCATCGGAATAGCAAACTCAGTGGTGCCCACAATGAATTTAGCTGCATTACCGCTAGCCTCTAACCCTTCACCATTAACCATAACGTTAGCCAGTTTCTTGAGCAGTTCGGCGTAAGCATATTGCTCTGCTTTGTCGAAATAGAGAGTCAGTACCTCCTTTGGAGGTATATTCTTTGATGCGCGTGCATTACGCACACCTGCTACTATCTGTTTCAGTTCTTCTACTTCTTTGAGAATTTCATCATTCGCATCATTTGCATCATTGAGCGCAGCGAACATGATGCTCTCGCCTTCTTTGCGCTCGTAGAGGTTCTGCCATAGTTCCTCTGTGATGAACGGCATGAATGGGTGGAGTAGACGCAGCAGGCGATCGAAGAAACCGAGCGTAGCCTCGTATGTCTCGCAGTCGATCGGTTGTCCGTAAGCAGGTTTGATCATCTCCAGATACCATCCGCTGAACTCATCGCAATAGAGTTTGTAGATAGCCATTAGCGCCTCGCTCAGACGATATTTGCTGAAGAGATCGGCTATCTCTACCTCTGTATGTTTCAGCATCGCATCGAACCATTTAACAGCTTTGCTGTTATCCGCTAGCTGTTTATCGCTAACTTCCAGTCCTTTGACCATACGGAAGCAGTTCCATATCTTGTTGCA
>DBVU01000047.1:563-685 GCA_002308195.1 Bacteroidales bacterium UBA1256 | reverse complement strand
GCAGAGAGCAGAATACCCATACGCACGCCATCGGCTCCGTAGCGCTCAATCAGATCCAGTGGATCAGGACTGTTACCGAGCGATTTGCTCATCTTACGTCCCAGTTTGTCGCGCACGATACC
>DBVU01000047.1:277-417 GCA_002308195.1 Bacteroidales bacterium UBA1256 | reverse complement strand
TTGTTCGGTTTCTCGATTCCATCGAATAGCGAGATAGGCCATAGCCAACTGCTGAACCACGTATCCAGAGCACCTTCATCTTGCACGTAATTGCCTTCTGGAGCGGTCTCCGAGACGATAATCTTATCGGCAGGATAATC
>DBVU01000047.1:0-128 GCA_002308195.1 Bacteroidales bacterium UBA1256 | reverse complement strand
TCGTTCATCACAGGCGGCAGAGCGATATCTGCAAAATGCTTCATGCGAATGAACCATTGCAGACTTAGGCGTGGCTCGATAGGCACATTTGTGCGCTCCGAATAACCCACTTTATTGTCGTAGTCCTC
>DBVU01000059.1:17323-17783 GCA_002308195.1 Bacteroidales bacterium UBA1256 | reverse complement strand
TCTTCGCAATCGAAGAAGATAATATCAACCGGCACGGTCAATGTAGTATCTGCGAGACGCAAACCCAACTGACGTGCGATCTCGAGCAAAACGCCTACTCCGCTAGCGCCATCGTTGGCACCGGGAACATTATAGTAGCGATCGCTATACTGTTCTTCCTCGTCGCACCAAGGGCGTGTGTCGTAATGGGCAGCGAGCAACAATCGTGGGCGGTCAGCCATTTCGGGTGTAGAGAAATGGCCGATGATATTGTATATCTGTTGCATGTTGTCGCGATAGTCAGGCATTTTGCCTTTCTGCAACTCGACCTGCGCGCCACAAGCGCGCAATTGCTCGATGAGCCAGACGGCACACTGCATGTGTGCGGCGCTATTGGGAACACGCGGACCGAAAGCCATTTGCGATTCAATATAACTGTAGGCCGAATCGGCCGAGAAAGGTGGTCGGTCGATAACGGCTT
>DBVU01000059.1:12903-17314 GCA_002308195.1 Bacteroidales bacterium UBA1256 | reverse complement strand
TGCTTCTTTCCGCAAGCCGTTAAGAGAAGAATCGTACAAAGTACGAAGCTCAGTTTATGTATGAGTAGTCTCATTCGTTATCTCACATTCGTCTCACTGACGCTAGTATGGTTTTGTATAGCGCGAATCGTTTGGGCGATGGAAGCGGCGAGGCTCTCGACATGAATCTTGCTGCAGCAACCCGGTTCGAATGGAATGGAATCGGTGCAGACCAATTCTTCGAGTGCACTCTCCTGGATTCGTTCGCGTGCTTGACCGCTGAGCACGCCGTGCGTTACTACGGCACGAACAGATTTCGCACCGCCATCGCGCATTACCTCGGCGGCTTTACACAGAGTGCCTGCAGTGTCGGCAATATCGTCAAAAATGACAACATCCTTGCCGTAGATATCACCCAGTACGCGCATCTCGGATACTTTGTTGAAATCCGGGCGATGCTTGTAGCAGATGACCATCGGCACTTCGCGGTCGGTCAAAATATGTAGTTTTTTAGCAAAATTAGAAGCTCGTTTGGATCCGCCTACATCAGGCGAAGCAACGATCAGTTTCTTTAGGTTGAGACTAGCCACGTACGGTGCCAACACATTGGAACCATAGATATGGTCAACAGGAATATCAAAGAAGCCCTGAATCTGGTCTGCGTGGAGATCGACGGTAATCACACGGTCGGCTCCCGCACCTTGCAACATATTAGCCACCAGTTTGGCTCCGATAGAAACACGGGGTTTGTCCTTGCGGTCTTGGCGTGCCCATCCGAAATAAGGGATCACCGCGATGACCTTTGCTGCACTAGCACGCTTAGCCGCGTCAATCATCAACAGGAGTTCCATCAGATTGTCGCTATTGGGGCAAGTAGGTTGCACCAGATAGACCGACTGGCCACGAACGGACTCTTCGAAATAAGTGCAGAACTCGCCATCGGAAAAACGATCGACATGCACTTTGCCTAACTGGCATCCCAGATGTTCGCAGACTCCTTTTGCTAACGCTTCGCCCTTGGAACCCGCGAAGACTTTGAATTGATTAGTCTCTTCCATACCTTTTTGTACCTATTAAAAACAGTTATTTTTTACGCCTTTTTTGGTTGTTGGTGCTTTGTTGCAAGATATTTGGTTGCGCCATGAGTCGCTGGAAAGCTTCAGAATCGCAGGTCAATCGTCCATCCGAGAGGCGGATGATATCTTCGCGTACGCGATTGAGTCCGGATTCCTGGTCACGATTCCAAATCAGGTTGCGCTGACGCATGCAATTAGCTATATACAACTCCAACGATTCACGCTCGTTGCGGTCGGTGATAGTGCAAGCGTACTGGATCATATCTTGCACAATGCGTCCGTAGTTGCGCATGCGAATCGGCTCGGTGTGTCTATTCAGTTCTGTCATATTCGATAGGTTTATGTCTGAAGATAGTCAATTAGTCTTTCTTGCGAATCAGATAAATCATGGTCGGGAAGTGGTCGCCGTAGCCATTCTGCCAAACTCCCGCTTTGTGCGTACGGAGTGGTGCGCCTTTGTCCTTACCCTCCTGAACCGTCAAGAATGGCTTGTTGAAGACTTGCGATTTCCAGTAGCACCATTTGCCATCTTTGATTTTGGCATTAAGCAACGGCTCGGAGATGATGATCTGGTCGAACAGGTTCCAACTGCCGTTGTAGAAGAGCGTGCCCGTACCATTGGATAGGTGAATCCACATGGTGTTGTAGAATCCTTGCGGCCCTACCTCTTTCGGTTTTTTGCGTGCGTTGAGTACCTCTTTGCAGCTATGGTTGTCCGGATCGTCGTTGAGGTCACCCATGATGATGATCTTAGCCTGCGGTTCTTTCAGGTAGATTGAGTCACAAATATGCTTGGTGAGCATAGCAGCGGTGTCACGACCGGGACGGCTGGAGAGTTCACCTCCGTAACGGCTAGGCCAGTGGTTGGTGATCATATGGATCTTCTCAGGCGAGCCATCTCCGAGCAAGTAGCCCGAGACGAGCAGTTGCAGACGCGTCTTGATAACACCGCCGTCAGCGTAATGCGCCTTGAGTTCGTATCCGGTCACCTTAGAAGGTTTGAAGAGCGTAGAGTCGTAGAGGAAACCCACATCCACGCCACGGCGGTCAGGACCTTCGAGCAAAATAGGTTTGAGTCGGCGGTTGTACTTGCTGTTAGCCTCTGCGCAGAGATCATACAGACAGCCGATATTCTCTACCTCGGCGACACCGATACACGCAGCTCCACGCGGATCGTAATCGGTACCCAGTTGCGACACGGCATAAGCCATGTTTTTGATTTTGTTCTCGTACTTATACGAGGTCCATTTCATACCTCCGTCGGGCAGATACTCATAGTCGTTTTTTCCCTCATCGTGAATGGTGTCGAAGAGGTTCTCTAAGTTGTAGAAAGCGATACAGCGAACGTACTGCTGCTGCTTCTCTTGCTTTTGGGCCGAGGCCAAACTGCTCATTGTCAGCAGCAAAGCTGCCACCCAAATCATCGTGTGTTTCATAAATTTATATTCGATTTTAGATTTATATTCTTAGTGCTCACACATTTTGCGCTGCAAAATTACATAAAAAAAATGACATGTGCAAATATTTTTGTAAAATATTGTATTTTTCTCGGAATCTTAAAAATCGTACACTTTTTTGTCAGGTATTCCTCTCGATATCGTCAGGTAAAAGTCTCGTGTTTTCTCGTACCGAGGAAAAATAGGACAAAATCTTAACGAGAGTACATTTTTTCTTCGAAACGTTTGCATATATAAAAAAAAAGCAGTAAATTTGCCCGCAAATTTGCCACATGGCTTCGCATTGAAGATTGCACATTTAAGATTTAAGATTTAATAATATGTCAAGCGTAAACAAAGTAATTCTCATCGGTAACGTAGGAAATGATCCGGAAGTGCGCTATCTAGACCGAGGAGTTTGTATTGCTACTTTTAATTTGGCGACCACCGAAAAAGGGTACATCATGCAAAACGGGACACAAGTTCCCGACGTGACCGAATGGCATTCGATTGTGTTGTGGCGCAATCTGGCCGAATGGGCTCAACAGTCGATCAAGAAAAGCATGAAAGTGTATGTAGAAGGAAAACTAAAAACGCGCACATGGGAGAAAGATGGGCAGATAAGGCGCAAAACGGAGATTGTAGCAGAAAATATACAGATACTATACAGGCCGGAAAGGCGTGAAGATGAAGGGCTAGAGGGCGAAAGATTAGAAGAAAAAGGACTAGAGGCGAAAGGTGAAGGGTTAGAGACAGAAGGAGAATTTTTTAACGGACTATTCAGATGACAAACAAAGAACGTTACAGCGAGTGGTGCGCCAAGCAAGAATTTATGCCGATATTCATGGCGCCATGGTGGTTAGATGCCGTATGCGCAGGCAAAGAATGGGATGTTCTCTTCGCAGAAGATGAACAAGGCGAAATAGTAGGAGCAATGCCTTATTTGCTTCGCAAACGAGCGTGGTATAAGTATATTCTGATGCCTCAGATGTCGCAGATAGGCGGTATCTGGGTGAATGCAGAAACGACCGGCGACCGCTGGAAAATAGCTGAAGTTTGCCGCCAGATAAGCGAGCAACTGGACCAAATGAAACTGGCCTATTACTACCAACAATATTTGCCGGGAAGTCTGTGCGTAGATGCGATGAAGGCGTTGGGATTTAAGGCCAAAGAGCGCGTGACTTATCGCGTGGATGATTTGAGCGATCTGGACAAACTGATTGGCTCGTTCAGCAAGAACAAAAAACGTCAGCTACAGAAAGCGCTGAGTCTGCATATCGACAACACGATGACCGTGGAAGATTTCTACCGTTTCCACAGTCGCTGTCTGGAAGCACGCGGCAGACAGATTAGTTACACGCGCGAGTTTCTACTAGTACTGGAGCGCAAACTGAAGCGCGTTCATCAATATCGCATCATCTCGGTTTGCAATGCAGACGGTCAGCCTTATGCCGCAGCTTTTCTGGTATGGGACAAGCATTATCTCTACTATCTGATTCCTGCGCTTGACCATGCTTTCAACGACAGTGGAGCGGGCGCGCTGCTAGCTCTCGAGGCGATGAAACTAGCACGCGAACTGCATGTTCAGTTTGATTTCGAAGGTTCGATGAATCGCGGTATTGCGCGTCATTACAAGCAGTTTGGCAGTACTCCGGTAACCTATTACGGCGTTGAGAAATACTACAAGCCGCTGTTCCGCATAGCGATTTTCTTCCAGCATCTGCGCGAATGGCGTCATCGCTAACATGAAAATTCTGTATCTCACACCGTGGTATCCGTCCGCAAGCGACGCAATGGCAGGGCTCTTCGTGCAAAAGCACGTGGAGGCGGTTCGTGCGCAAGGATGCGATGTGCAGGTGCTTCATTCGCAAGGTTGGCGCGACCTATGGCACCTATGGCGAGAGATTAGGCGGACGTGGG
>DBVU01000059.1:9226-12815 GCA_002308195.1 Bacteroidales bacterium UBA1256 | reverse complement strand
CAGTCGTGGCTGAAGCAGCGTTTTGCCCATCGGTTATGCCGCGAAGCGGAAGTAGTGATGACTGTCAGCCCGATGCTAGAGAACGCGATGCAACAACTTGGTTTTCAAGCGAAAAAGTGGTTGCGCGCGAAGAATGTAGTGGATGATTTCTTCTTTGAAAGCCTACCCCATCCCCTCCCTAAAGGGAAGGGCGGTAAGACTCTGCTGCACGTGAGTTGTTTTGACGAGAAAGCGAAGAACGTATTTGGCCTGCTACGTGCTTTTCGCGTGGTTTGCAAACGCAGAAGCGATGTGCGACTGGTGTTGGTTGGAACAGGTGTAGATTGGCTACAAGCCAAACAGTTGGCAGAGGAACTGGATTTTCCGAAAGATATGGTTGTTTTTACCGGCGAACAGACGCCGCGAGAGGTCTGCGAATGGTTGCATCGCGCAGATGCGTTCGTTCTCTCGAGTCGTTACGAGACCGCAGGAATCGTGCTGACCGAAGCCGCAGCAACGGGTACGCCTATTCTCTCCACGCCTGTGGGACTGGCCACCGAAATCATCACACCCGAAACGGGTCTAATAGTGCCGAGCGAGATAGCGCAACACAACCCCAGACGGTTTGCCGANNGACACCATTCTGGATTTGAATGCTCAGCCTACCACACGCGAGGCTTTGCGCAAAGCAGCTTTGCCCTATAGCAGCGAGGCCGTTGGCAAAGAATTGAAAGAGATATATGAGCAAGTTCGATGACTACATATATAACGCGGATGGATGTTGTTTGACCGTGCACGGCGTCCTTTTTGAGGCCGACAGTCCCGAACAAGCGATTGCTCGTTATTGCGCAGGTGAGACCGTTTTTTGGAACGCATGGCGCGGTTCATTTTGCGGCATACTGGTGGACACGAAGAATGATAAAATCATTCTTTTTAATGACCAAATAGGTAGTAAGATACTCTTTTATGCGCAGACGGAGAATGGTTTGGTTTACGCGCAAGACCTAAAAGAACTGAGTCGCCAGACGGGTTTTTCTCAACCCGACGAATTCTTCATTCGTGCGATGGTCGACAAAGGTTATACGGACAACGACTATACGATTTACGAGGGCATTCATCGCCTACTGGCAGGCCAATACATAGTGGCTCAAGGCGGGAAAATAGAGGTGAAGACGTACCATCGGTTTGACAACACGGCTTGGCCATATAATGAACAGGAGATGCTAGCAGAGACGGATCGTCTGTTTCGTCAGGCGGTGGAACGCGTCGTTCGCAGAAACGAGAAAGAAGGTCTGCAGCATTTCTTTCCGCTGAGCGGTGGTTTGGACAGCCGTATGTGTCAGATGGTAGCGCACCAATTGGCCACACAACCCATCACGAATTTTACCTACTCGCAGACCGAGCATTACGACCATATTTTGCCGCAAGAGATAAGCCGCTATCTGGGCAACGAATGGCAGTTTATGCCGTTGGATGGCGGAGATTATCTAACCAAGATAGACAACATTGCGGCAGTCACACAATGGCTCATCAACTACAACGGGCCATCCGAGATTTACACCTTCGCCTCGCAGCAAGACTGGAAGAAAAAAGGGATTGTGCTGACAGGTGTGAATGGCGACAACATACTATCGGTCATTACCGATAGCAAGCATGAGATAGACTTATTGTACAGTCTTAGTTTCGCAGGAAACGGCATCGGTTCACCACAGGTGCTGCAGCATTACACGGAGAGTTATTCGCCCTTCTGCGATGTGGATTTTCTGGAATACGTGCTACATATTCCTAATGAGAAACGCCGTAACTATGCCTTCTACGACAAGTGGATCTTGGCTTATTACCCGGAAGCAGCACAATGGCATCACAAGCACGAACGCATCGGCCATCGGCATCGGATGGTGAGTGTGGCAGGACGTAATATTTGGCTGAAGGATGTCCCCAAACGCATGCTTTGGAGCGTGCTGAAGAGACTACATATATACGATGGCTACAAGACCGATGCGGATTCTATGAATCCGTATGACCGTTGGGCAAAAGAAAATCCGAAACTGCTGATGAGTCTGGATGCCTATTTTGACAGCCATAAAAATATGCTCCGGGAAATCGCATCGGAAAACGAATTGATAGCGCGCTATCGAAATGGAAATATCATTGAGAAATGTGCCGTACTGACGATTATTAGCGCTTTGTGCCCATGATTGGCGTTTGTATAACCACATATAATCACGAACTCTATATCGCTCAGGCGATAGACAGTGTTCTCGCGCAGCAATGCGATGAGCCCATACGCATCTATATCGGCGACGACGCGTCCACCGATGGCACACAGGCTATCTGCGAACAATATGCGGCGAAAGACAGCAGAATCGTATATATACGACGAGAGCGAAATCTGGGATTGGTAGGCAATACGATTGACCTATACCGTCGTATCATCGCAGACGGCAGCACCTACGTTGCTATGCTCGATGGAGATGACTATTGGTTGAAAGAGGACAAACTGCAGATACAGATAGATTATTTGCAGACACACCCTCAAGTAGGCCTGGTGCATACGGCGGCTTACGATGATGTAGAGGGACAACTGGTGGATCTAGACCATGCCGATAAACCGGTAGGAGATATCCGCCTGCGGTATAATCGGGAAGGTGCATCGCACACCAACTGTACGGTTGTTTTTCGAACAGAATTGTTGCAGGAAGAAGACCTTAAGGTCTTGGAGGAACAGAAATTCCTAGTCCTGGACTACCCTCTGTACGGTATTTTCTCGCAGCACACGCAGTTCGGTTATATACATGTTTATACCGCCGCATGGCGCAGGCATTCATCTGTGTCGCAGCCTCGAACAATCAGGCATATTCTGCGCTATCAATACCATTATGCTCGCGCTTGGCGATGGCTTGATAAGAGGTATAACGGGAACTTTCATTTCCGTTGGACGAAATGTTTGGCCTGGTATTTGTGGAAAGTTTTTTACACCCTGGTTAGTGCTTGCAAACGGCAAATATGCAAAAAATGAACTAATAAATGCAAAAATATTTGCATATATCATAAAAAAGCAGTATATTTGCAGCCGATTTTGATAAATACGACCTAAAAAAACACAAGATATGCAAGTTAAGAAATCAGAAAAAGCCAGCCTGGAGAACAACAAAGTGATATATGTTCTCATGGGTTTTGTTTTCGTTCTCAGCCTATGCTACGTAGCGCTAGAGTGGACGGAACGTGAGGTTACCAAGTATGATGTGGCTGACTCCGAATTCCTGTTTGAGGAAGAAGTGGAGATCCAGCAGACCAGTCAAGAGACGCCTCCTCCTCCCCCACCCCCACAAGTACAAGAAGTGGAAGTGCTGAACGTTGTAGAGGACGACAAAGAGGTTGAGTCGATCGAGGTAAACACCGAGGATGACAAAGAGACGGAAGTGGTGATAGCTGCTCCTGTCGAGATCAAGGAAGAAGTGGAACCTGAAGAAGTGATCTTCGTAGTTGTAGAGACCATGCCTGAGTTCCCAGGTGGTCAGCAAGCGCTGTTCAAGTATCTGAGCGAGAACGTGAAGTATCCAGTTATCGCGCAAGAGAACGGAATCCAAGGTCGTGTTATCTGCCAGTT
>DBVU01000059.1:1647-9203 GCA_002308195.1 Bacteroidales bacterium UBA1256 | reverse complement strand
GTAGAGGTTGTTCGTTCGGGTGGTGACCCATCGCTGGACAAAGAGGCTGTTCGAGTTATAAAATCGATGCCTAACTGGAAACCAGGTAAACAACGTGGTAAAGCAGTCCGCGTGAAATATACGGTGCCGGTTAACTTCAAACTCCAATAATCGACCTGAGAGGCTCCGGAGCCGGTTAGCCATTCGGCACAATGGAACTTTCACATAGAGATATAGCTTATTGTAAGAATGTCGGTGCTAAGCGTGCCGACATTCTTCGTACGGAGCTGGGCGTTCGCACAGCTATGGACTTGCTGCGCCAATATCCGTATAAGTATATCGACCGCAGCCGTTTCTATCAGATTGCGGAGATTGACGATGAAGATACGTATGTCCAGATTGCGGGTTACGTGACCGATTGGCACACTATCGGCATCGGCAAGGCACAACGGCTAAGCGCCACATTCAACGATGGCACGCATCAATGTGAACTGGTCTGGTTCCGCGGCGTGCAGTACGTCAAACTGCAGAAAGGCGTCAAATATCTGCTGTTCGGCAAGCCCAGCCGATTTAATCACACCTACAATTTCGTTCATCCCGACCTGACTCCTTGGGACAAGGTGACACCCGAGATGACGCAGGGACTGGAGCCGTACTACAACACGACGGACAAGATGAAACGTATCGGGCTAAATTCGAAGGCCCTGCGCACTATCATCACAGACCTGCTACCCGACCTGAAAGCAGGCGTACCGGACACTATTGATGCCACTATTCTGCAGCAATATCATCTACCCTCGCTGACCGAAGCACTCATCAATGTGCATTTCCCGCGCAATACGCAGGCCATGCAGAGTGCGCGTGCGAGACTGAAATTTGAGGAATTATTCTATATCCAACTACAACTGCTGCGCCAGATGAAGCAGCGCGAGTCGCGCACAGGCTACCAGTTGCCGACCGTTGGAGCACGCGTTCATTCTCTCTACCAATCGCTGCCGTTCGATCTGACCAACGCACAGAAACGCGTTATCCACGAGATACATGATGACCTAAAATCAGGCAAGCAGATGAATCGTCTGCTGCAGGGTGACGTAGGTAGCGGTAAGACGTTGGTGGCGCTCTTCTGCTGTCTGCTGGCTGTCGATAACGGACTGCAGACCTGCATCATGGCTCCTACGGAGATTCTGGCCAACCAGCACTACGAGACGCTGAAGACATTCCTGGCTCCGCTGGGCGACAGTGTCCATGTGGCTTTGCTGACAGGCTCCACATCCAAGAAACAGCGCGTACCTATCCACAACGGCCTGATGAACGGCACCATCAACATCCTGATAGGTACGCATGCCTTGATAGAAGATAATGTCCAGTGGCAGAAACTGGGTCTCGTCATCATAGACGAGCAGCACCGTTTCGGTGTGGCCCAACGTGCCAAGCTATGGACCAAAGGTCAGATAGCGCCGCACATACTGGTCATGACCGCCACTCCTATTCCGCGTACGCTGGCGATGACGGTGTATGGCGATCTGCGTGTCAGCATCATCGACGAGTTGCCTCCAGGACGCAAGGCGATACATACACTTCACTACTCGATTGAGCGTCGCGCGCAAGTCTATTCGTTCCTCAAGCAGCAAATCGATCAAGGACGCCAGGTTTATGTTGTCTATCCGCTGATTAAAGAGAACGAGAAACTTGATCTGCAAGATCTGCAGAACGGTTTCAACGAACTGTGCGAAGCGTTCCCCGACTATCGTATCTCGATGGTACACGGCCAGATGAAAGCGGCGGACAAGGATCTACAGATGCAGCGGTTCATCAGCGGCGAGACGCAGATACTGGTTGCCACAACGGTGATAGAAGTGGGTGTGAACGTGCCTAATGCCACGGTGATGGTAGTGCAGAACGCAGAGCGCTTCGGACTGAGCCAACTGCATCAGTTGCGTGGACGCGTGGGACGTGGAGCCGACCAGAGTTACTGCCTGCTGCTTACGCGTGTGGAGATGAGCCGCGAGACACGCCAACGAATGGATATTATGGTGGCCACCAACGACGGATTCCGCATTGCGGAGGCAGACCTGCAACTACGTGGCCCGGGCGACCTGGAAGGAACGGCTCAATCGGGACTGCCATTCAATCTGCATATAGCCAATCTGGCTACCGACGGCCAATTGCTCGAACTGGCTCGTCAGGCCGCGCAATCGATACTGGACAAAGATCCGATGCTGGAAGATGAGATGAACCGCATCTACAAATATCAGCTCGATCTGCTCCGCATCGAGACCCACAACTGGAGCGACATCAGCTAAAATTTGGAATTGTTTGAGAGAATATAAAGAAAGGAGCGACCGCATGGCCACCCCTTTCCGTTTGATGCTATATATTTTTTTACGGAATCATGACTTTCTTGGTCTTACCATCGAGGACGATGATGTAAGTGCCTTGATAGAGATGATCCATGGCGTTGGTGACATCCTTGCCGGTATAGTCGTAGATACGCATACCCTTCGGTCCGCTGATGCCGCTTTCGGTGATGACAACCGACTCGAGGCCCGTGCCACCGCCCTTGGAATATTCGTTGAACAGGGCGGTGAAGGTGACATCGGCTACAATAGGCATGTTGGTCGCTTTGTCCCAACACCAGAAGGTGTAGTAATGCGTATCCGTCTCAGGCTTAGTAGGCGTTTCGCCTCTATATTCCGCACTGCCGTAGTAGCGAACACTATCGGTCTGAACGGCGACACCCTCCACCACGAAATTAACCTCGTAGCGCAGACGGTCGTAGTAGATATTGACTTCCGTATTCGGCGCAATAGGAACCTGACTGAACGGCAACATAGTGAAGCCCGTGTAGGTCTTAGCCTCCGCCTGCGTCATCTGGCCGGTGGTACCCTTGATCTGTTCGAACTCAACCAGCGTATAGTCGTCGTCGTAGATATTTTGCTGCCAGTAGTTGACGGTGTAGAACATATTCTCGCTCGGAATCCACTTAGCATACAGGTCGATGTCGGCGGTGACTACGTCCTGGAGGCAATCCCACGGCGTCTGGCATCCGGCTTCGCGGAACCAGCCATCGAAGATCCATCCGTCGTCGGCGTAGAGCGTGGTACAATTGACGGTCCGGCCATATTCTACGCTGGCCTGCTCCGGATCGGTGGCGTGGCCGTTAGCATGGAAAGTGACGGTGTAGCGGTTAACCTCCGAGCTGAAGATAGCGCGATAGGTGGCATCGGCAGTGACAGTGACTACCTCCGGATCCCAACCCGCGAAAGTGTAGGTATATTGCGCATTGCCCTGCTTGGTAGGCACAGAGCCATAGTCAGGCATAGCCCCGTAGCGCAAGGTATCGAGTCGCTCTGCATTCTCCACAATCCAGCGGACAGAATACGTCAGACGGTCGTAGAGCGCATTGAGTTCGGTAGAACCGTCAGCCGCGATAGGTACGTCCTCGCAGTACTTGATATAGAAGCCCTGATAGTTGCGACGTACCGTCTCTACCTGGGTCAGACGGCCCGTAGTGCCATAGAGCGTATCGGTCTCGACGAGTGTGTAGAGGTCGTCGTTGAGGTTCTGTTGCAAATGGTGAACCAGATAGCGCGTGTTGGTATTGGGCTCGAAGACGGCCGTGATAGTGGTGTTAGCCGTGACGGTGACAGTGGTCGTCGTTTCCGTGCTGACGGTGTTTCCTTCCTCGTCCTGCCACTCGGTGAAATGGTAGCCCTCGTTAGCCGTAGCGGTGACGGTTACCTCCTCGCCATACTCGTAGGTATCTTTCTGCGGGTTGGCCGCAACGGTTCCCATAGTCGGATCGCTGCTGTTGATAACCACTCCGTCGTAGTACCGCCATGTGCCACAGAACTGTGCCGAATAGCTGTTGTCGCCATTGACAGGATGGATCTCGCCCCATCCGCAGAAGGTATAGAAGAACGTGTCGTCAGGAGCCTTGGTCGGTTCCGGTCCGCGATAGACAGGCGTGGAACCGTATTCCCATTCGCCGCACTCCAGAATCTCGTCATCATTGAAGAAACAGACTTCGTACACCTGCAGCGACTCGGTGAAGACGGCGGTATAGGTAGCATCGCCTGTGACAGGCGCTAACTCAGGATCCCAGCCAGCGAAGGTATACTTATACTGGTCTGTTTGCGGTTTGGTAGGCGGAAGAGGTTCGTAGACAGGCGTGGTGCCATACTCAACCTGCATGGTATAAAGTTCGACGCCATTCCAGTTAAGGAAGCGGATGGTGTACTTGTTGAGAGTTGCTTCGAACTGAGCAACATAAGTCTGGTTGCCTGTTACTTCCGCAATAGCAGGACTCCATGTGCCATTGAAGGCAAAGGTGTATTGCGCTGTGGCAGTCTTGGTTGGCGTAGCGCCATTGTACGAAGGTGTAGCACCATAACGGACGTTATTGTCGGTCTCGATAGTTTGGTTATCGCCGTCCTTCCATGTGATAGTATAGGTCTTTCTATCATAGTAGATATCCACTACGGTAGAACCGTTGGCAGCGATAGTTGATTGCGAGAAGGCCTTAGCCGTGAAGCCTGTGTAGGTCTTAGCGGTAGCCGCAGTCTGTGCGCCCGTGGTGCCGGTCTTAGATTCCGACTCATGCAAGGTATAGTCATTGTCGTTGATGTTCTGCCAGAGATGGCGTACCGTATAAGCCGTGTTGGTGTTAGGCGTGAACTGCGCATAGTAGGTCACGCTAGCCGTTGGGACGGTAGAGGCTGTGATCTGGGTGCCTCCCGTAGGTGCAGAGAACCAGCCACTGAAGGTATAGCCTGTCTTAGTGGCCGTAGGCAGTGTGCCGAGCGCATTGCCCTCCGTCACGTTGGTGGTGGTAGCAGCAGTGGTACCGCCATTGGTAGCAGCATCCCAGGTTATGGTATATATCTCCGGAGCCTTGTGGAAAGTGATATTGTCGATAGAATAACCACTAGCCCACATACCGAAATACATGCGCGTTGCGGTCATGTCACTTAGGCTAGACAGAGGTATGGCCAAGCGATGCCATGTATTGGCTGACCACGAAGTGAAATCAGCACCATCGTAGATTTTTGTACTACTGCCATCGTTGAACCACAAAGTTACCCACGTATCGGTGTTAATGGGGTAAACATCCATATAGATACTATCGTACAGACTGAGGTTGGCGGGCAGATTGACATACCACTGATACAAATCGCAACCAGACTGCCAAGTGTTGGTAACAGTCATGACCTTGTTGGACGTGTTGATACCTGCTTTCTTAGGATTGTTGGCTACCACCTGCGAACCATAGCAGAAACCATCGTGGACGGCAGAGGAAGCATAGCCCACCGTGCCATCTTCGAAATCGAGGGCATAACTCTCGTTGACCGCCTTATAGAAGCGGACATTGTCGAGATAGAAATCATTGTTGGTTTCGGACGGGTTGGTATAGTTGCGCAGCTCCAGATTGATGCTGCTTGGGGTACTGCCTACTGCGCTGGCAAAGGCAGCTATGGAATCGGTATTGAAACCAAAACGAACGGTATACCACCTATCCAGTCCACCGGAGAAATCGGCGCCATACGGGTCCTCCACGTTCAGTCCGACCTTCTTGTGCAGATAGCTAGCCGTGCCTGCCGCATCGTAGAATTTCAGCCAGGTCTGCGCGTAGTAGGCCGACTTGGTAACTACAGACGAAGCATCCTGGAAATCGGCCAACACATCCAAGGCCGGCAGTGCACAACCTTTGGTTGCGGAATAGGCCGTACTAGTCTTGTTGCTAGCATAATTGGTGGATTCGTTCGCCCATAAGCCCGAATTGCGATAACCTCCGGCATATGGTCCCGCATTGGTAGACTCGTTCTCCTCGGCAAACCAGTAGAACATACCCTTGACGCGCGAGTGGGAGTTGAGCATAGAAATCAGCGCACTGATGAACTCTTTCTGCGCCAACGGACAGCTGTTGTTGGTGTCGTTTCTTCTGTAATAACCTATCGTACCCGGCTTATTGTTTCCTCGATAGTAGTTGTTGCTATAGCCGTATTCGGCCAGCATAATTTCCTTGGCCGGGAATCGACTTTCCAAAGCAGAAAGGATAGTATTGAGTTTGTCCATCGTGCCATGGTCCTCCGGGTAATAGCTGAGACCGATAACATCGTAATCGACACTCTTCTCCTGCATTTTCTGGTAGAACATCTCGGCCAGGTACATATTGGTATAGCCGGAAGCCGTAGCCTTCCAGTCGGTATAGGCCGAACGCTCGGTATGGAGCATGATTTTTGCGCTTGGACACACTTCGCGAACGGCTTGGCAGCCTTTCTTAATCACATTGCACAGGTTAACCCAATAGGAGTCCTGAGAAGGGGTATTGTCGGCCCAATAGGTAGCAAAACAATGGATACCCGCCCGGCCTGCATTGGTGGAACTATAACTAGCCGTGATACCACCATTGGTATAATTGCCCGCGGGCGTATCGTAGCTGGTATAGAACATACCGTAGGTGATCTCGTTACCCACCTGCACCATATCAGGCGTAGCGCCATAAGCAACCAACTGATTCAGCACATCCTTGGTATAGGAATAGACCTTGTTTTGCAATGCTGTTTGTGAAGTACACGTACTCGTCCAACTCTCCGGCATCAACTGTTTGCCAGGATCGGCCCAACCATCGGAATACTGGATATCCAGCAGGAATTTGAGTCCTGCATCCTTGACACGCTTACCCAGCACCTTGACCGTAGCGAGGTCGCCACCCAACTGATTCATGTAGCTGGAACCACCTGCCAACGCCTTTGCATAGTTGGATGTCGGGTCAACGAACAAACGAATACGTACGTAGTTGACACCCTTGTTCTGGCCCACCCAACTGATGACATCGCTGATGGTTGAACCCGAAGCATCTTTGTAGGTCACGCCTGCATTCTCGTACGCCTTGAGCAAGGACAGGTCAAGACCGACTGCCTTAGAGCCAGAGCCAGCGATGGTTCCCGACTTAGGATAGATGCTCAGTTCGATACCGTCGTAGTCGGTCCAAGTCTTGCCTGACTCGAACGACACAGGGATGTTGACAAACGGATAACCGGCATTGTCGGTTACCTGCAGCACCTTGCTACCCGTGGTACCGGTAGAATTGTTGACAACAGCAGCCGCACCACTCCAAAGAACAGTAGCATTGGTACTACCCGACTCGAAATTGTCGATGTTGGTGTAAGAAAATTGCGCCTGCAGACCAAGACATGCAACGAAGGTTGCGAAGAGAAGGAAAAGTCGTTTCATATACATGGATTGTTAGATTAAAATCAAGTGGTACACAAAAATCACGGTGCAAAATTACTGCTTTTTTGTATACGCGCGTTGCACATTTAGGTCAAATTATTGAACTTATGGTGCAATCTGCAAAATTGCAAAAAAAACAAGAGCCACCACATAGTGACTCTTGTTAACTGATATTACTTATCATCGTGAGCGTGCAACGATTGCACATACTTAGCGTGCGCCATTTTAATGCGCTTCAGTTCGCTCGGTTTGTCAAATTGTTGACGCGAGCGGAGCTCCTTAATGACACCCGTCTTATCGAATTTACGTTTGAACTTCTTAATCGCACGCTCGATATTCTC
>DBVU01000059.1:0-1589 GCA_002308195.1 Bacteroidales bacterium UBA1256 | reverse complement strand
ACTGGTGTTTGAGACCAGCGCGTCTACCAATTCCGCCACCTGGGCTGTCGCGCGAACTAAGGCTCAATACGATTCGCGAACATGTCGCTCATATGAATTTTCGCCTTGTTCTCGCTCTCCCCAAAAATTAAAATTTCCGGGGGCCCCAATACAGGGACCAGCGCGACAATCTCCCCCTTGCGGGGAAAAAAGCGTGCAAAAGTACTGCTTTTTTTTGAATTGACCAAATATTTCCGCATTTTTTTTGCACAAACGATATTTTTTTAGTACTTTTGCAGTCGATTATGGATGAGCAATTTAGCAGAAGTGAAGCCCTTTTGGGAAAGAACAGCATGGATAGGCTTAGCACTATTCGTGTGATTCTTTTCGGTGTGGGTGGCGTTGGTTCGTGGTGTGCCGAGGCGTTGATACGCACAGGACTAAGACACCTGACCATAGTGGACGACGACACCGTACAACCATCGAACGTGAACCGCCAACTGCCTGCCACACGCGCTACGATAGGACAGAAGAAAGTAGAGGCACTGAAGGCACGATTGCTGGAGATTAACCCGGAAGCGGAGATAGATGCGCGCTGCGAAAGGGTGAACGGTGAGTGGTTAGCGGTTAGGGGATTAGAGGGGTACGACTATGTGATAGATGCGATAGATAGCGTAGCCGACAAGACAGACCTATTATTATACGCGTCGCGCGTACGCGGAGTGAAGATATTCAGCAGTATGGGTGCGGCATTGCGTTTCGACCCGACGCAAGTACGCGTGGCCGAACTATTCGACGTGAGAGGCGATGCCTTAGCAAAAGCCGTACGCGAACGGATGAGACGACTGCAGCGCCACCCGAACAAGAAAGTACGGTGCGTCTATTCGACAGAGAATAGTCAGAAGGCGAGCGGCGAGAGGCGAGAGGCGAAAGGGGAGAGGATAAAAGGCAGTTTGATGCAAGTAACGGCAGTATTCGGTTGCACACTAGCCAGTCTGGTGATAGACGACATAAAAAAAGGAGCCCAGTAGGACTCCTTTTTCTTTTCTATTGGTTCATTACAAACCCAGCGAAGCTTTGATAGCGGGCACGCGTGCTTCTGCTTCGGCCGTGCAACGCTCGTAATCGGCACCCGTGAACGGTTTGCCAGACTTAACAGGAATCTCGAAATAGAACTTGATCTTCGGTTCTGTACCAGAAGGACGAACACTGACTTTGAGTCCACCATCGGTGAAATACTGGAGCACATTGGATGTAGCATTCAGCGGCATCTCAATCGGGCTCTCCACCCATTTGCCGTCCTTAAGTTCTTGCTGCTTGAGGAGCTTGAAGTCCTTGATCTTGATGACCTTCTCGCCGGCGATCTCCTGAGGAGCATTAGCGCGGTAGTTGACCATCATCTGCTGGATTTCTTCTGCACCCGTCTTACCCGGGCGAACGACATTGATAGTAGTCTCGCGTTGGAAGCCATAGTCCTCGTATATCTTGAGCAGATAGTCGTAGAGGGTCATGCCGTTGTCCTTAGCGTAGGCAGCAATCTCGCAGATAAGGCAGATAGCCGAAGGCGAGCATTTGTCGCGAACAGCATCGTACGGCAGGAAGCCGAAACT
>DBVU01000093.1:1724-11718 GCA_002308195.1 Bacteroidales bacterium UBA1256 | reverse complement strand
TTGATCCAGAAATCAGGAATACCCATTGCTAGACGATAGTCGAATCCAACACCTCCATCTGCTTGCGGGCAAGCGAGACCAGGCATGCCAGACATTTCTTCTGCAATAGTAATAGCGTATGGCTTGACTTGGTGAATCACCTTGTTGGCAAGCGTCAGGTACATCAATGCATCGCCGTCCTCGTTGCCATTAAAATAGCTCCCATAGCCATTGAAATCTTCGCCCAAACCATGACTACGATAGATCATCGAAGTGACTCCATCGAAACGATAGCCATCGAAATCATATTCATCAAGCCAGAACTTACAATTGGACAGAAGGAAATGCAGTACTTCGTTCTTACCATAGTTAAAACAGAGACTATCCCACGCCGGATGTTCGCGGCGACCACCATCATGGAAATACTGATAGCCTGTACCATCAAAATTGCCCAATCCCTCCAGTTCGTTCTTTACTGCATGGCTATGCACGAGATCCATGATGACATACATGCCACGTCCGTGTGCATCATCGATCAATGCCTTCAGTTCGTTAGGCGTACCAAATCGGCTGCTGGCAGCAAAGAAATTGGACACATGGTATCCAAATGATCCGTAGTACGGATGTTCTTGGATAGCCATGATTTGGATGCAATTGTATCCCAGCGCCTCGATACGCGGCAACACATCGCGACGAAACTCCTCGTACGAGTTTACCTTCTCTTGTTCGGACGACATCCCAATATGGCACTCGTAGATATAGAGTCCGTCTTGGCCAAAACCCTTCTTTGATTTAGCACGATTCTGCCATTTATATTCCGGCTCGTCCCAGACTTGTGCGGAGAAAATCTTGGTTTGGTCATCTTGCACTACGCGGCGAACATAACTCGGGATACGCTCGCCCCATCCACCATTCCATTCTACCAACAGGCGGTAGTATTGGCCGTGCTGCAGAGCACGTTCGGGCAATGTGATTTCCCAAACACCATTCTCCTTGGGTTGCAAACGATAGTGTTCGTTTTTCTCCCAAGAGTTCATGTCGCCCTTGATATAGATGGCTGTAGCATTTGGTGCCCATTCGCGGAGCACCCATCCTTCGGCTGTCTTGTGGAGACCGAAATAGAGATAACCCGAAGCCCATTCAGACAGCGGTTGCCCACCGGTTATTTCTTGCTCCTTGCGCAGAGCATAATCGTAACGACCTTGCAGCGCGTCCGCATAAGGTTGCAGATACGGATCACGTTCTACCAGTCGCAATTGCGGCTTTGAAATCGATTTTTTCGACTTTCTACATGTTGCCATAATATTGTGTGTTTTTCGTGGTTAAGTACTTATTGATTCACTCTAGCCTTGACAATGATCTTTCGATACTCCTTGCCCGGAGCAATACCCGGTTGGTGGGCATCAGAAGGGAAGAAAACAGCGAAATGTCCGGCAGGAACAACAAATTTAACTGTGGCTTTGTCGCCATAGAATTCCACATCCTTGCCCTCGTCGTATTCTTGCGTTACTTCCTGACAATCTACTTGTGCCTTCCATCCCATTGTCTCATCAGCGCCAAGCGGAATCTGGATGTCAATATAATCTTTGTGTGCCTCCATGCGACATTTGGATTCTTCTTTTCCTTTGAAGTTGTTGATATTAACAATCAAGTCGTTTCCATCCAAAAAAATCTTACATGCAGGGAGTTCCTCCAAATCGTTCGATTGGAAGAATTTGATGAATTGTTCAAGTCCAGGCACGGTATCAAAATACCAGTCCGCATTCTCTAATTTATCGATTATCATATTGGTTAAATTTTGTTAATTGTCAAATTTGCGTGCAAATTTACTGCTTTTTTTCGACATGTGCAAGACTTGCGTGCATTTTCGACTACAAACTGAATAAATAGTCGAAAGCCTCAGCCGCCTGTTCCGGCGTGATAATCTGGTTGATACGAGGTTGTCCGACAGCTTGCAACAGCGTACAATTGATGTCTCCGACACGCTCGTTTTTCTTGTCTTGTCGCATGAGGCTGATGAGCCGATCGCGATCTTTGCACGAACACTGGATGCGGCCATAGAATTGCAACATGCGTTGTGTCAGTTGCTGAAGTGGTTCGCGCGGCATTCCCAGCAAAGTAACGCTCAAGAACAGTTCAGCTATCATTCCATAAAGCACGGCATAGCCGTGAAGCAGTCCATTGGAAGAGGTATCCGAGAGAGAAATTTCCTCTAAAGCATGACCGAAAGTATGACCGAAATTCAGCGCCTTGCGCAGTCCGGATTCTTGCGGATCAGACTTCACAATCTGCTCCTTAACCCGCACACAATCAGTTATCAGCGGCGTGAGTTGGTCAATATTCATTCGCTCAATATCGTAGCGCAAAAGAGCATTCCAGAGCGACTCGTTCAGCAGACCCGTTTTGAACATTTCTGCCATGCCGCTCAAGAGATGATTGGCAGGCAAAGTGTCCAACAACGAAGGACAAATGATGGTCTGTTTAGGCTGGCAGAATGTACCGATACTATTTTTCAGACCACCGTAATTGAAGCCCGTTTTGCCTCCCGTGGAAGCATCAACCATGGCCAGCAAAGTGGTAGGTACATTGACATAGTCAATGCCTCGCTTGTAAGTACTTGCCGCAAAACCGCCAATATCGGTTAGCACACCACCACCAATGCAAATCAGCAAACCGCTGCGCGTAACCGAATGTTCGAGCAGAAAATCCCAAATACGCTGCACGAGATCCAAGGATTTGTTTTCCTCTCCGCCAGGCAACACCAAAACAGGATAAGGCAATGCTCCAATTTCCGGCCGACAAGCACTAACTTCGGCCGTTGTGATAACAACCACTTGTTGCGATTGATAGGCTGATGCGATGGATGTTAACGCGCTATGAATATTCTGGTCCATGTTAGGATATTGTCTCGATTATGTCTCGTGAATGTCTCGATAAAGTCTCGATTATGTCTCGTTAACTTCTCGACCACTCCGGTGGATATTTCCGCCACAAAAGTACTACAAATTTTGCATATATGCAAATTTTGGTGTGGTTTTTGCATAATTATTTGCGTATGTGAGAAAAAAGTAGTAATTTTGTACCCAAATTGAGATTATTATGCAACGATTCATTATTACAGTCACCTTGTTGATAGGTCTCTTGCTGCCCACAATGGCAGAAGATGTTGTATATCTAACGACAGATCAATTCCGCCAGCGGATTTTTGACTACAAGACCAACAAAGAATGGAAATACGATGGCGAAAAACCGTGCGTCATCGATTTCTATACCACTTGGTGCGGTCCGTGCAAGCGTTTGGCGCCTATCATGGAGGAACTGAGTCAGACCTATTGCGGACTAGTCACATTCTACAAAGTTGATACTGAGCGCGAGAAAGAACTGGCCTATGTGTTTGGCATTAGCAGTATTCCGCAAGTGATGTATATTCCTAAGGAAGGTAAGCCGATTCTGCTGAAAGGTCTGTATCCAAAGGAAAATATTGTCAACATTATCGATGAATTTCTATTGGGAAAGAAAGCGAAGAAGTAAGTTATGCAGATCGAATTTGTGCTGTTGATATTGTCGTTGCTGTTCTTTATCAGCATTATTGCGGATAAGATTGGCTATAAGTTTGGTGTGCCAGCCTTGTTGCTATTTCTAGCTGTGGGAATGCTGTTTGGCTCGGATGGTGTAGGTGCTTTTTTCGGTGGAGACGGAATCCAGATAGAGATCGGTACTGCGCAAGCACTCAGCACATTAGCTCTGTGTATCATTCTATTTTCCGGAGGACTAGACACTAAAATCAGCGACATCAAATCTGTACTCGGTCCGGGTATCACGCTAGCTACAGTAGGCGTATTGCTGACGTGCATCATAACGGGCGTTATTATTTATTACATCTTCGGTTGGCTGAATGCGGTAGCGAGCGTATCCATCTGGTTGGCACTACTGATGGCAGCCACTCTGTCTTCTACCGATTCGGCTAGCGTGTTCTCCATCATGAGAACGCACAATATTGGTTTCAAACACAATCTGCGTCCGTTGTTGGAATTGGAATCCGGAGCAAACGACCCGATGGCTTACGTATTGACCACTACGCTCATCGGTGTTGTACTGGCCAACACACAGCACGTGGAAGGCCTGCCGATTGTGCAAACGATTGTGGTACAACTGGTTATGGGAACAGTTCTCGGTTTCGCTTTGGGCAAAGGACTGGTATTACTGATGCGGCGCGTACAATTGGCGAACGAAGCGCTCTATCCCATCATGGTTTTGACCGCATGCATTTTCATTTTCTCCATCACGTATTATCTACAAGGAAACACATACTTGGCAGTATATGTTGGCGGACTGATTATCGGTAATAGCAAGTTTACCCGCAAACGTCAAACCAAAGCGTTCTTCAACGGATTAACATGGTTGAGTCAATTGTCTATGTTCCTGATGTTAGGTCTGATGGTGCATCCGAAAGAATTGCTACAACTGCAAGTATGGCTGCCATGCCTAATTATCAGTATTGTAATGATACTGATTTCTCGTCCAATAGCCGTGCTGAGCTGTATGTGGCCATTCCGCCGTTATCACACTCGCGATCATTTGATGCTGAGTTGGGTGGGGTTGAAAGGTGCTGTACCTATTATTTTTGCCATCATGTGTAAAGCACAAGGAGTTCCTAACGCGGACATGATATTT
This sequence comes from Bacteroidales bacterium UBA1256, assembly GCA_002308195.1. The sequence continues at coordinate 7,065 of DBVU01000093.1, read as the reverse complement.
AATGTTGTATTCCTTTGCACCATTGTTTCGCTCTTGGCGCAAGGAACAACTCTCACTACTTTGGCCCGCCGACTGGATTTGGCCACACCACCTGACGAGACACGCAAATTGCTTCATTTCGACATGGATTTGCCCGATGAGATCCAATCCACAGCACACGAACTAGAAGTGACGGAAGATATGCTCGTTAGCGGTTTCACTCTACGTGAACTGAAGATGCCCCCTCACACGCTGATAGTTATGGTGCGTCGCGGAGATGATTTCTTTGTGCCAACGGGCGATAGTACTTTGGCCGTAGGCGACCAGTTGTTGGTTATCAGCGATCACGATGCCAATGCCGCTTACCGCCAACTGACGAACGAAGCCGAAGAAGAGGCACTGTGGCGTGCTAGTGTAAAAAGCAAAGCCAAGGAACGTTTCAATCGGATGACCCGATGGATGAGAAAGTGAAAATTAAAAGTTAAAAGATTATAATATATGGCAAAGACTACTGTTTTTCTGACCGGCGCGACCGGCACAATGGGTTATGCGGGTATGCAAGAGATACTGAGCTATCCAAAGAAATACAACCTGCGAATCTTAGCTCGCCCAAGCCAAAAGAACAAAGAACTGCTGGCTCCGCTGATGGCAAACCATCCACAGCTGACCGTTATCTGGGGCGATTTGACCAAATATGAAGATGTACTGAAAGGTGTAACGGGCAGTGACATCGTTTTGCACGTAGGTGGAATGGTTTCGCCGCAGGCGGACTATCGTCCGAAAGCCACTTTGCGTACCAATATCACGGCCGCGAAAAACATCACGCAGGCTATTCTGGCACAGCCGGATGACAAGCAGCCGAAAGTAGTTTATATTGGTTCTGTGGCCCAGATGGGCGATCGCCGTGAGCCGCTTCATTGGGGTCGTGCAGGCGATCCAATCTGTGTGTCGGCATACGACCATTACGGATTAACAAAAGCATTGGCAGAGCGTATCATCACCAATTCAGGAATCAAGACATGGGTTAGTTTGCGCCAGTCGGGCATACTCTACCCTGCTATTCTGAAGAACTACGACCCGATTATGTTCCATGTGCCCGTACGTGGCGTGTTGGAATGGGCTACGGTAGAAGACAGCGGTCGTCTGCTGGAGCGCGTATGTCGTCCTGAGGTGCCGGAAGAATTCTGGAAGAATTACTACAATATCGGTTCCGGCAAAGAGTACAGACTGAGCAACTATGAGTTTGAGTGTCTCTTGCTCGATTGTATCGGATGCCCGAAACCGGAGAAGATATTCAATGCCAACTGGTTCACCACCCGCAATTTCCATGGTATGTGGTATGCTGATGGCGATAAACTGGAGAATTATCTGCACTTCCGTGCCAATGTGCCCATCAAGGAGTATTTTGCACAAATGGCCAAAGCAGAATCACTGCCGGGTGGTATCAAGTTTGCTGCCAAGACACGCATTGCAAAACTCTTCCCACATTGTGTCAAAGCCGCTATGTGGTTTATGGCCAACAGCAAAGAGCATGGCACGCAATGGTGGATCAAAAACAATAAGGAGCAGCGTATCCATGCCTACTACGGCAGTCTGGAGGCTTACAAGGCTATTCCCGATTGGAAACATATGGACCTGAGCCACAACAGCGAAGAGATTGTGCTGATGGACCATGGTTACGATGAGACCAAACCTCGCGAGGAATTCACCATTCAAGACATGCAACAGGTAGCTGCTTTCCGCGGCGGTAAGTGCCTGAACAAGACTATGAAGAAAGGCGATTGGGATACGCCGCTAAAATGGCAGTGCGCTGAAGGTCACACGTTTGAAGCCAGTCCACGCCTGATCTTGCTTGGTGGTCACTGGTGCCCCGATTGTTTCCCTTATCCATATGCTCACGAGCCGAAAGAGAAACAACGTCCATGGGCCTGGGATGCTGAGGCTAAGCGTAATCCGTTCTTTGCGCAATTGTGGACTCCGCTGCACGAAGCAGATGAGAACAATGTCTATGGACCGGAAGTATTCAACGGTTGGGAGAAGTAAAAGACAAGAGGATGTTTTTTGACGAGTTGCCATTATCGGATGAGGTGCTAGATGCCCTGTGGGACATGCATTTTGACGAATGCACACCTGTGCAGGAGAAGACCATTCCTGTTATCCTAGATGGCCGCGATGTTATCTCTTGTGCGCAGACTGGCACAGGCAAAACGGCTGCGTATATACTTCCTCTGCTGACCAATCTGGCTTTCGACAAACACGATCCCGACAAACTGAATGCCATCATTATGGCTCCGACGCGCGAGTTGGCGCAACAGATTGACCAACAGATGGAGGGATTCGGGTTCTATGTACCGTTTTCCAGTGTCGCTATCTACGGAGGAAAAGACAATGGCGCGTGGGGCACTCAGGTGACTGGGTTGCAACGCGGCGCGGATATTGTGATTGCTACTCCCGGACGATTGCTGAGCCAGATGAACATCTACGATATCGATTTCTCGGGTGTTAAGTATTTCATTTTGGATGAAGCAGACCGCATGTTGGACATGGGGTTCTATGACGATATTATGACTATCGTTCGTCGGTTGCCAAAGGAGCGGCAGACGATTATGTTCTCCGCCACAATGCCACCGAAAATACGCCAACTGGCCAAAAGCATCATGCACAATCCGGCAGAAGTACAGATAGCCGTATCGCGCCCACCGGAGACGATTCACCAGATGAGTGCGATGGTCTATGAGGCGCAGAAACCGGGCTTTGTGCAACTGGCATTGCAGGGAAGGAATCTGAAGAAAGTGATTATCTTTGCCGGCAAGAAGCAACGCGTGAAAGACCTTACGCGAACGCTACGTACACTAAAATTGGACGCGCGCGCGATGCACAGTGACCTGGAGCAAAACGAGCGAGACCAGGTGATGTTGGATTTTAGAAATGGCAAGATTGATGTGCTAGTGGCTACGGATGTGGTGTCGCGAGGAATAGATGTGACCGATGTGCCGTTGGTGATCAATTATGATGTGCCTCATGACCCGGAAGACTATGTACATCGCATAGGTCGTACGGCGCGAGCGGAGAACAAAGGCGAAGCTATCACGTTGGTCTCGCCGGACGATATTCGCTACTGGTCTAGAATAGAGCGGTTCCTGAAAAAAGATATCGAACGAATGGCATTGCCCGAGGCACTGGGAGAAGGACCGAAAGAAGAACCGCAGAAGCCGGAGAGGAAGAAAAAATTCCATCGAAAGTTTGCACATATCAAAAAAAAGTAGTACTTTTGTGCCCATAACAATCATTATTCACCATGAAAACGCTAGTTAAAATTCTTTCCCTATTAGCTATTGTTGTATGCGCTACGGCCTGTGAAAAATCAGGCGAGTTGAAGCAGAACAAAGACCGCGTGTTCTCGGTGAGCACGCGTGATAAAGTGTTGTTTGCCCAGGGCAACCTGCAGTTCCTAGCCAGCGAAGGAGAGTGGCGTTTTGCAGAGAAGCAATACGACATTATCGGTGAAGGAAACACCCAGATTGGCGAGAATGCTACTACGTGGATTGATTTGTTCGGATGGGGCGCCACAGGTGCAGAAGATATACAGCCCTGGGACACGCAGAGCGATTACGAGCACTATATCCCTACGGTGAAAGATATAACAGGAACAGAGCGCGACTGGGGTATACGTACCTCGAATGGATTCTTCGGAGGAGACCAATGGTACACCTTGAGTCGTGACGAGTGGAATTTTATACTCAACAAACGCCCCAATGCCAAGAAACTGTATAGTCGTGCATACGTGGCGGGGATAAAAGGACTGCTATTGCTGCCCGACAAATGGAAGCAACCAAATGATATCCGCTTCACTCCGGAGGCTACTGCATTTGCGGTAAACAACTACAGTGTTGCAGAATGGGAAAAACTAGAGGCAACGGGAGCCGTGTTCCTACCATGTGCTGGTTTGCGGAGAGGGAAAACAGAACCAACGTGGACTGGGAATGAGGGTTGTTATTGGACCTCAAGTATAGCTGATGGCTATGACTGCTACGCGAGCCAATTGCAGTTCTCCGATGAAGTAGTGCGCACGATAGAAGCCGACCCATCGGCTGGGCGTGCAGTGCGTTTGGCTAGAAAGATTAAATAAGCCAAAATCTTTATCAGAGTAAATTTTAGAGATGGCGGATACGCCACTCGTTGGGATAAAGATTATTCTGACGATTGCCCACATTCTTGACGAAACCAAGAGGCACGCCTTCGTAGGTTACGAGCAGAAGCCCGAGTGGTACATCAGTCAATGTCAAGGCCTCCGTGCGCAGATAAGCTAAAGCTTGTTCCAAAGTCAAAGCCACATTGGGGAAAGCCTCTTTGCGGAAATCCTTAGCCATCGATAGGCTATGTTGCGGAGCAATGCCACGACCGCGTTCCTCGCCCAAACCGAAGCCCGTAGAGATACAGGTCAGTCGTTCGGACAAAGCATCAATCAATTCCTTATACTTAATTGGATAGGCCGTTGCAAAACGGTCTACATAACGCACAGCCCACTCATCCGGATGCTGCAACCAGGTGCGCATTTCGCTGAGGAACTCAGGATGCGGAACAGCCTTAGGTTGCTTCGGCTCCTTAAAGTGGAACGGCTCATACGGCTCATCCTCATGCTTACGCAGCACGCACAAATAGAATCCTTCGCCTTTGGTCTTATGCGGATAGAAATGGTAGCCCATGGGCCCCGCAACAATTCCCCACGATGGGTCATAGTCAACGGGTAAGATATCGGCACCTAGCGTCTCCGCTGCCCACTCCACATTCTTCTCGTTCTCTTCGGAATTGAAGGTGCAAGTGGAATATAGCAGTATACCGCCCGGCTTGAGCGCATCCCACACATCCATTAGAATACTGCGTTGGCGCTCGGCACACTGACGCACAGCTTTCAAACTCCATTCGCTACGCGCTTGCTCGTCTTTGCGGAACATACCTTCGCCCGAACAAGGAGCATCGACTAGGATGCAATCGAACAAATGGCGACAACGCTCACCGTATTCGGCAGCCGTGTTATGAGTGACGATAGTGTTGCCATTGCCCCATTTCTGGATATTCTCGCTGAGAACAAAAACACGCTGACGCACTACCTCGTTGCTTAGCAGCAAACCATCGTGGCCGAGAAATTCGCTGATCAGGGTACTCTTGCCGCCCGGCGCAGCACAGAGATCGAGCACAATGCTATTGGTGTCGACATATTGCTCCAACGCCTGTTGAACAAACATCGAACTAGCCTCTTGGACATAGTAGCAACCGCAGTGAAAAAGCGGATCAAGCGTGAACTGCGGACGCGAACTGAGATAATAACCATCGATATGCCACGGCACCTCATCGGTGTCGC
>DBVU01000093.1:0-1597 GCA_002308195.1 Bacteroidales bacterium UBA1256 | reverse complement strand
TAATACTTTTTTTGCATATATGCAAATTTTTATCTAAAAATAGTTTGCCCACTCCATGATGGTCACGAGACATTCACGAGACAATCACGTATCCTACCCTTACCTATAATATACATAGTATATTATCCTGTGATTTTGAAATTTACATTTGTTTATATCAAAAAATTGTTGTAATTTTGCACCGCAAATTCGAACTCAACAAAAACGTTCAACTATAATGAAAAAACTACTTTTATCGCTTGGAGCGATTATGCTTATGACAACAGCATGTACAAAACAACAGACTACGGGTATCGACCTTGCCAACCTCGATACAACCGTTGTGGCACAAAACGATTTCTATCAATACGCCTGTGGCGGATGGATGGCCAATAACCCTCTGACTCCGGAATACAGCCGATTTGGTTCGTTCGACAAACTGGGTCTGCAGAACCTGGAGCAAGTGAATGGACTGATTCAGGAGATTGCGGAGAAGGCGAAAGATGGAAACAGAAAGGTAAAAGATGGCACCGTAGAGCAAAAAATCGGCGACCTGTATAACCTAAGTATGGACACCGCTAGACGTGACCAGGAAGGTATTGCAGCCGTACAGAAAACTCTCGATGAAATCGAAGGAATTGCCAATCGTGAGCAACTCTCGGAAGTACTGGGCCAGGCAATGGAATTCGGTCTGTGGGCAATGTATGTTGATGCCGATGCCATGAACAGCGAGATGAACATTTTGAATGAGTATCAGGCTGGTTTTGCACTGGGCGAGAAAGACTATTATATTGACGAAGACGAGCACACACGCATGATACGCGACGAGTATCGCAAGCATGTGACACGTATGTTCGAACTCTACGGTTTCGACAATGCCGAAGCACGTGCTGATGTAGTGCTGCGACTGGAGACTCGTTTGGCCAAAGCCGCATACTCGAACGTAGAACTGCGTGACCCGCAAGTGAACTACAACAAGATGTCTGTGGACGATTTGCAGGCACTGGTTCCGCAGATTGACTGGAAACAGTATTTCGCAGCATTGGGTATCAGTTTGGACAGTCTGTCTATCGGTCAGATTCCTCACTTGCAGGAAGTAGGCAAGATGTTGGCAGAAGAGCCACTGGAAGACCTGAAGACTCTTTTTGCATGGCAAGTATTGGATGGTTCGGCATCGTATCTGACGACTGAGATTTACATGCAGAATTTCCATTTCTATGGCAATATCCTGAGTGGTCGCGAGGAACCATCGCCACTATGGAAACGCGCCGTTGGTATTGTAAATGGCACACTGGGCGAAGCCGTAGGACAGATGTACGTGAAGAAATACTTCCCCGAGGAGAACAAAGAGCGTATGCTGGCATTGGTGCATAATCTGCAAACAGCGCTTGGTCAACGTATCGAGAACCTGACTTGGATGAGCGAGGAGACGAAAGCGAAAGCACTGGAGAAATTGAATGCAATGACCATCAAGATCGGTTATCCCGATGAGTGGCGTGACTATAGCAAACTGACGATTGACAAAAACGATGCGTACTACACCAATCTGCAGCGCGCTGCTAAGTTTGAACAAGAATACAGTATGAGTTATCTGGGCAAACCGGTGGATAAGAAGAAA
>DBVU01000097.1 GCA_002308195.1 Bacteroidales bacterium UBA1256 | reverse complement strand
CAGTTCTACGATTTGGTGAAAATCAATATCGAGTTGCGCGACTTGGATTTCAAGAAAAATCTGGAGGCCAAGACGCTTCTCTGCGAAGCAGCCGAACGCCTGCAAAACAATGATAATATTGTAGAAGCTAGCCGCGCTCTGCAGCAACTTCACGAGGAGTGGGCGGAGATTGGACCGGTGGCTAGAGAACTGCGCGAAGGGCTCTGGGAGCGATTCAAAACTGCCTCTTCTGCTATCAACAAAAAGCACCAAGAGTACTTTGATAAACTCCATGCGAAGGAAAAAGAGAATCTGGAGGCCAAACAGGCCATTATAGAGCAACTGAAAACTATCTGTCAGCCTTTGGCTGAAGGTCAGAACTTGAGTGCTAAACAGTGGGAGGCCGCTTCCGAACAAGTGCAAGCCCTGCAGGAAGAGTGGCGCAAGATAGGTTTCGCTCCGAAGAAATTCAACCAGTCTATCTACGAGGAATATCGTACGCTTTGCAACGATTTCTACAAGGCTAAAACGGCTCACTTCAAAGGCTTGCGCGACGAACTGAGCGCCAATCTAGCTAAGAAACGCGACTTGGTGGAGCGTGCACGCGAATTGGCAGAAAGCAAGGATTGGAACAATACGGCCGATGCTATCCGCGCGCTGCAAACAGAGTGGAAAACCATCGGACCGGTTGCCCGTAAGTATTCCGACGACCTCTGGAATCAGTTTACTACCGCTTGCGATACGTTCTTCAACGCCAAGCGCGAGGCTGCTAAGGAATCGCGTGCAGAGAGCCGCAAATCCAAATTCGAGAAAGCGGTTAAGACCGGTGGCGACAACCTCTATCGTCTGCGCGAGAATCTGCGCCAGGAGATCAAGGTGGCAGAGAACAATATTCTCTTCTTCACAGCTAAGTCTAAGACGGCCAACAAACTGGTTGATTCCATGCAAAGCAAGATAGATGCACTCAAAGCCAAACTGGCTGAAGTAGAGCAGAAAATGAAGGAGGAAGACGAATGAGCGAACTGATTGTATATAAGGACGTTGAGGTTCGTCAGGCCGATCAGATTGTGTTGCACGATGTCAATCTGACAGTACAGAGCGGCGAGATGATTTACTTGCTCGGCAAAGTAGGTAGTGGCAAGTCTTCGCTCATGAAGACCATCTATGGCGCCCTGCCTATCGTATCCGGTGAAGCACAAGTGCTCGACTACGATATGATGCATATTCGTCGTCGCAAATTGCCGTATCTGCGTCGTCGTTTAGGAATCATCTTCCAGGACTATAAACTGCTGACAGACAGGTCTGTAGAAGACAATCTGCTCTTCGTTTTGCGTGCCACTGGTTGGAAGGACAAAGAGTTGATGCGCAACCATGTCCGCGAAGTGTTGGAGCAAGTGGGTATGGAGACCAAAGCCTACAAGCGTCCGTACGAATTGTCGGGTGGAGAACAGCAACGTGTTGTTATTGCGCGTGCATTGCTCAATTCTCCGGAAATGATTCTTGCCGACGAACCTACGGGCAATCTGGATTCCGAGACCGGACGCGAGATAATGGACTTGCTATATTCCATCAGCCAGGCGGGCATCACAGTCCTCATGTCCACTCACAATACCCATTGGCCGGAACTCTATCCTGGACGTCATTGGGTTTTCGATAACGGAGAGATAAAGGAATGAGTATCAACGAGATACAAGACGAGATAATCGAGGAGTTCAGCGTTTTTGACGATTGGATGGAGCGTTACGAACTGCTCGTCGATTACGGAAAAGGCCTTGCGCCAATGCCCGAAGAAGACAAGAATGCTCAGAACCTGATAGATGGCTGTCAATCGCAAGTGTGGTTTACCGCGAAACTGGTAGATGGCAAGATTATCTATACGGGCGATTCAGATGCCATATTGGTCAAGGGTATTGTGGCGCTTCTCATTCATGTCTTGAGCAATCATACACCAAAAGAAATCGTCGATGCAGACTTATACTTCATCGACGAGATTCAACTTCGCGAGCATCTGAGCCCTACACGTAGCAATGGGGTGGCTGCTATGCTCAAGCAAATGCGGCTCTACGCACTTGCACTTACTGCTTAATTAGTTGGAATAGCGCTTCCGCGATGCGTTCGTCCGATTGTTCGTCACATTCGGTCACATCTATCGTGTAGTGCGCTTGATTGTAGAAAGGTTCGCGTGCCTCCAGTTGCGGAGCAATGAACTCCAGTAGTTCTTCTTCTGTTCGACCTTGTAATACCGGGCGCTCACTTAAATCGGTCAAACTCAGGCGTTTAGCCAGATGTTCTGGCTTCCATCGAATATAAATACTGGTGCCTAATTCGCGCAGACATTCCATATTATCTTCCCAACACGGATAACCGCCACCGGTCGCATAGATAACTTTCTCAAATGGAATCTGGTCCGCCAAATCTTCTACCACGTATTTCTCTTTCTTGCGAAAATCTTCAAGGCCGTACTGACGAATATATTCAGCCGTTGTGTAGCCGTATATCTCATGAAAGGCTTCGTCCAAATCAACAAAATGCCAACCGAGTTTTTCGGCTAGCATACGTCCTGCAGTCGTTTTGCCTGCACCCATATAACCTACAAGGTAGATTGGTAACTCCATGTGTCGTTGTCGGTCCAGGTTATTTTGCCTGTCTCCTTATCAATAGTGGCTAATGGGAAAATAGAGGTAACGGTCGGTTCCAGAGGGAAGAGGTATTCTCCTATTTTATTATATACGCGCGCGCTAGACGAACATTGAGGGGCGCAAACGGTCATTATAACAAACCATTTGTCGCACAAGGTGTCTGGACAATTAAAAACCTCAATGGTGGCGCTATCGGCTATTTGAGCCCGTATATATTGCTCGCCGTATTCTTCCTGTATGGTGACTTGACCGCCCATAGCAGTTATATCGGCGAGAAATTGCTTGATGGCATTTGTTTCCGCAGATACGAAGAGAGAGAGGAGAAGAAAAATATGTAAAACCACTTTTCGCATGGTCCCACTATTTTGTACTGTTTATCAGTACTACCGCATATGCCGCGATTCCTTCTTCGCGACCTACAAAACCGAGGTGTTCGGTTGTTGTTGCTTTGATGTTAATCTGGCCTGGTTGAATTTCCATCACTTCGGCTAAACAATTCTGCATAACCGGAATAAAGGGATTCAACTTAGGTACTTGTGCACAAATAGTCAGGTCGCAATTGCCTAATTCATAACCTGCCTCGCGAATCATCTTCATCACGCGGCGAAGCAGAATCTTCGAATCGATACCTTCGTATTCATTGCCTTTGGTATCGGGAAAATGATAACCGATGTCACGCATCGCGGCCGCACCTAATAATGCATCACACAAGGCATGAATCGCCACATCCGCATCCGAATGGCCCAATAGGCCCTTGTCGGATGGCACAACAATTCCCCCTAACCACAATTTGCGGTCAGGGGAAAATTGATGCACATCATATCCGAAACCGATACGCATAAGCGCTATTATCTTTCGACTTTTGACTTTTTACTCGATTACTTCTTGTTGTTAACCAAGTCTTTGATACCTGCCAGGTCGAAGCCAAGCGTGAAACGCATGGTCTGATCCAATGGGTTGGTGGCAGCTAGACCTACGCAGTAGGATACGTCAAAGGTAACGATAGACAAGTGGAAACCGGCACCAAATGTAATGTAATTACGATTTCCTTTGTAGTAGTTCTCGTAGCTATAACCTGCACGAGCAAAGAATTGCTTGTTGTACGAATATTCGAGACCCGCACCCCAACGTACTTCATGGAACTCTTCGAGAGCACCACCCGGTGCGTCAGCTAAAGATTGGAACCAACCTTTAGCGGAGTTCAGCTCCGAATAAGCCGTTTGGCTCATTTGCCATGTGCTCTCATCATTAGGATCAAAGCCTTCGGTAAATTTCGATTTGCGGCTTGGTACCAATAGCTTATTGGTCTCCAAACTGAAGGTCAGGAAATTGTACTTGTCGCAAGGCAATTCGTAGCTAATACCCAGATTTCCGCTAGCGGGAATAAAGTTGCTGCTACCATCGTCCGCATAGTTCATCTTACCACCTAGGTTCTTCAATGTGAAACCTACGGCCAAGTGACTGGTTCCCATCGGCAACTCAAACGGTTGACGATAGTAGAGGGCGATGTCTGCAGCCATAGTCCATGCAGGGTGCATCTCCGTACCACCACCGATTGAACTATTGTAACCGTTGTTCAGGTCCGAATAGAGGAAACGAACGGCAACCGACATAGAAACGTACTCATGTAGTTTACGGAAATAGCTGACATCGAGCGCCCACTCGTTAGGACGAACGTTTTGCAGTACGGTTCCGCTCATGTCAGTCAAAGCCACATCACCCATCGAGAAATAGGTGAAACTGGCACCAATACCACCTGCCAGATCTCCAAAGTTGTAGAATCCTGCTAGATAAGCGAGATTAATGTCGTTGACCAGTTTAGTCAACCATGGTGTGTAGTTTGCAGTAATACCACCCTTGCTATACATATAGGCGTACTTTGCGGGATTCCAATATTGCGAGTTGAAATCAGCTTCTGTAGCTACACCTATATCACCCATACCAGCAGCATGTGCATCTGGCGCGATGGAGAGAGAAGGCATTGCCGTAATTAAAGGGTTCATTGTTTCATCGATAGCCAGTGCGTTAACAGAAACGCATAATATGGCTGCGAGAGAAATAAGAATTTTTTTCATTTGTTTATTTTGATTTTTTTAGTTTACGTTCTTTTGTTTGATTTATTCAGCGATTTGCTTCATAGGCGTTAAACAGACTTTTTGGTATGATACATTTTTTACTTAGTTACAATTATTTTGCCGGCTGTCATGCTATATTTGCTCGTAGCCGATTTGATACGTATGTTGTACATATAGATTCCCGGTTGCAGGCCAATTTGTGCTAACGGAATCTGTACTTGATCTGGGTTGTCTTGCGTGTGGCTCCACATCAGCTGACCGCTCATATTGAATAGGTACAGTTCTGTGGAAATCAGTTCATCTGGTTGGTCATAGTTGACAATCAGATTGACTACGCCTGTTTGTTCTACCGGGTTAGGGTAGGTAGTTACCGAGTAGATAGAAGGATCCAATCCCGCCTCTACAACGAAGTTCAGCGACTGGGTAGTACTGTTGTTCAGCATATCCCATGCGCGGAATGTCAGGCTGTGCGGCCCATCCTCCAATGCTTCCATCAGATAGCTGACCTGACCGGCCTGATAACTGCCATTCGCTGCAGTAAAATATTCGTTGAGCGCGTAGGTCATCTTCGGATTGTCGTCTATAATCATCATCAGGTCGTGACCAATACCCGCCCCCGCAGTGTTGATACCGTTCTCATCATACAGATCTGCAAAGAACCGCGGAGTTGCATATGTCTTATCTCCATCGCGGAAGGCAGGAGTATTCAGATAGATGGTCATTTGCGGTCCAACTGTATCTGCCGACAGAATATTGCCGGTACCGCCAACAATGAAATCCTCAAAGTGCCCTACTGCTTCCATCAGTTCTAACGAGTCTGTCGTGTATGCGTAATAAACGATACGGCCATTTCCGTAGTTGTAGCGAATATCTTTCGGAACCATGAACGTATATTGGAATTGTCCATCAGTTACCTCTGCTTTACCGGTATAGAGCACATTGGGATAGTCATTGTATTCCAGGTTCTCTTCCGAGCCTGCGGGCGCATCGTTGTCACGGGTACGAATCACTTGTAGTTTGTCGTATATAGTGATATCCACTAGTCCGTTGAATCCACTTACTACATCGTTATCCTCGTCTATGATTTGTCCTTCTACTTGTTGGATGCTCAGTGCACGCAGAGTGTCCATCTCGGTTGTGGTCGCTACTTGGTATGTCGTCGGATAATTCAGTCGCATGGCCGGATCACCTAACAGAATATAGGCCATCTTGTTCATGTCGTTGCCCGTACGGTTCTTGCCCGCAGCAGTGGCCTCGCCTAGCGTCATGTCATAGTGATATGCATTGGTATGCCCAAATAGTGTGTCGCATACGTTGCGATTGAGTATCGTATTCTGGTTGGCATATACCGTACGCGTAGCCGATAGAACGCCTATCGCACCTCCTACCGGATTGAGTACGGCGGCTTCTGCTGCCGAACGCTTACCTGCATCGCAATGAGCGAAACTACAAGTAGCAAACATCCAGAAGGCATGGTTGCGATTGGTCATGGCTTCTATCTCTCTTAGCGTAAGCATTCCCTCACTGGAAATGGCATTATACCCACCGTGACCGGAATAGTCGAAGAACAGCACACCATTCTTCAATAGGTTGTCCAAGCGGTTCTTGGCTAGTGGATAACTCTCACCACTGGCATTGACCTCTTGAGGATAAGCATCCAGATAGATCTTATTGACGATGAAGTCCGGATTCTTCAGACGTACTTGTTCTGCACCACCTTCAGCCGTTAGAGTGTGAGCTCCGTTCTCGCCATCATCAGCCAGGAAGATAATCTGGTTCTTCCATTTGCCCGGTTGTTCGTTGCGTATATAGTTAACCAGTTTATCCACCACCAGTCGTGCTTCTTCTTCGCTCCCAACAGGCAGTCGGCCAACACCAATATCCATTCGTCCTGCTGTGTCGATAGCTCCTTCGCTATCGTCTAAAAATCCGAAGTAGTCATCTGTTGCATAGGCTGATACTTCGTTGACAGAATTCTGCGCTTCGTAGCTCAGTAGCAGGCTTAGTCCCGAATTAGGTAACAGTTTGCGGTTGTCAAACGTGCCATGTCCCATCAGCAACAACCAACGTGGCTTGGCATTAACGCCATCCGCACGGTCGTAGAGCATCTTCATCAGCCAACGGTAAGCCGTGGCGTCCGGTGTTCCGGATGAGAACTCGTTATATACTTGCTTATCGGTTACTACCGCCCAGGTGATTCCTTCTTTAGCTTGATGGGCTTGAGCCAAAGTCTTGGCATAACTCTCGTAACCGACAGGACAAATAATCACATAGTCAATGTTACGTAGGCGGTGCAGATTCTGATTGCTCACGGTGCCTACCACTTGTGCCTCTACCCATTTGCTTCCTTGTGGGTCAACGGCAACATACTCGTGTATGCCATCTGCTTGTGTACCTATCCATTGTATCTCGTTTCCTTCTAATTCTGTTGGCATGCGTACGATGTGGCTCAGGTCTGTGATATCCCATATCTGTATACGCCCTGCGGCATTGTTCAGATGGAAACAAACAGGAGTCGAGGTGTTGTAGTTGACATTCGTGCGAAGGCTCATCCAACTGCCGTTCATGCTTAGAGCACACGGAGTAACCAGTTCTAGATAGTTAAGCCATCCTAACGAACCGGACGTACTGTTCTGGAATGTCAGTTTGACTTGTTGTGTACCACTAGCAGCGTTGTTCTTTGTGGTCGAAACTGCCGTCTTGGCCATGGTGTAGAAATCATTGGCAGGCACAGCCTCTACGCGTGTACTAATAGCGGTATTATTCAGACTGGTGCTGAAATAGGATGCCGCAGGCGAGTAGGCGGCTACGGAAACAGTCAGTTGTGCTTTCTCGCTAGTCAGCGCATTGGGCGTTGAGAACGAGAAGGTGCGACTTTGTCCGTTGTTGAATTGCTCACCGTAGAACTCACGTCCACCTCCGCTAACTCCCGCACGATCCACCAGATTGACCGAATCTTTCTCGTGTACCTGATGCATCAGATAAGTGCTTACATCCGTTGGCGTACCGGTTATTGCCTCTGCCGTCTGCGGAGTCAGTACGCTACCTACATTGTCGGTCAGGAAATAGTAACCGTAGTCAGAATAGATATTGCGCTTGTGTGTGAATTGCCCATCTGCGTATGACCAACTGATTGGGCCTTGTACCCAGAATAATACGTAGTCCGAACCCACATATACAGGCACTTGAGGCAGATCGTCTATTTTCTTTTTCGTGAAATCCTGTTCTAGCATTGCTCCTCCGTAGCCGAAGACGCGAAGTTGCTGAGGTGTGAGACCTGCCTGTTCTAGTTGACTGAAAGTCATACGGCATACACCCGACTCGCTCACGCGAATCTTCACCCATTTGCCCTGACTCAGAACCGACTGGTCAGTGTAGGTATGTAGGCCCGCGTAGAGAGGCAAGCTCATTACCAACAGTAGCAATATGTACAGATGTCGTCTCACTTGATTTTGCAATATAGTTTTTCTTCGCCTTGCTGCGTAGCACGTATTACCTGTTCGCGTTCTATGCGTTGGGGCGCTTGTTTGGCTTGTATGTATATTAGGTCGCCCTGACGAATGGTCATCACTCGGCTTGCCCTTTCTATGGCCTCTTCCGGAGTCATTAGCCATTCGGTTTCGCGCCATTCATCTATCTGCCAGCCTTCTTTCTCTCCCCATTCTCCTATGGCTAGCGAAAAATCGAATGCAATGGCCTCAGTCCAACTGCCACCTTCGACTTGTGCTTTTCGCAATAGGTCTTCGGCGGTAAAATCCAATCCAGGGGCAATGGCATCGTAGTATCTGTCTGCAAAGCGCGCAGCTATCTCCTTGCCCAAACGACTGATGCGAAGTATCATGCACGGCGTATATACCGGTTCTTCTGTCCAGTCGGGAATGAACAGTGGTTTGCGACCATTCAGCAGACACGAGTCGCCTTTTAGCACTAGACTGCTGCTACCATTTCGATATACAAACCCGATTATTTTCATAAATGGCTCACAAAAGTACTGCTTTTTTTCGATATACGCAAGTTTCTAAGAAAAAAGTAGAACTTTTTCTTAAAATTTGCCCTTTCTGCTATCATTTTGCTCGTATAAACAGTTGTACGGGGGTTCCCGTGAAATCCCACCACTCGCGTAGTTTGTTTTCTAAGAATCGGCGATACGGTTCTTTGACGTATTGCGGCAGATTGGCGAAGAACACAAATGTAGGGATCTGCGTATTCGGCAATTGGGTACAGTATTTTATCTTGATATATTTGCCTTTGGTTGCAGGTGGCGGATAGTTCTCTATCAGCGGAAGGAACTTATCGTTCAGTTGTGCCGTAGGAACTTTTTTGTTTTTGTTCTCGTACACATGGATGGCAGTCTCCACCACTTTGTAGATACGCTGTTTGGTCAGCGCACTGGTAAAGATAATCGGGAAATCAGTAAAGGGGGCGATACGTTCGCGAATAGCGGCTTCGTAACCTTTGATATCCCTGTTCGTCTTGCTTTCTACTAGATCCCATTTGTTGACGCAAACCACCAGTCCCTTCTTGTTCTTCTGTATCAGCGAATAGATATTCAGGTCTTGTGCCTCGATGCCGCGTGTGGCGTCTATCATCAGGATGCACACATCGCTGTTCTCTATAGCGCGAATACTGCGTACTACCGAGTAGTACTCCTGGTCTTCCGTCACTTTGGCTTTCTTGCGAATACCTGCCGTATCGACCAGATAGAAATCCTTGCCGAACTTGTTGTAACGTGTGTAAATCGAGTCACGCGTAGTGCCCGGAATATCTGTCACGATGGTTCGCTCTTCGCCGATAAAGGCGTTTAGTATGCTCGATTTGCCGGCATTAGGACGGCCAACAATCGCAAAACGGGGTAGGTCTTCTATCTCCTCGCCATCATCTGTCTTGCGGAATCGGCCTACTACTTCATCCAGAAGGTCTCCTGTTCCCAGACCATTCTCGGCAGAAACGATAAACGGTTCGCCTAAGCCGAGTTTGTAGAACTCAGCAGCACCGTATTGGTTTTCAAACGTATCCACTTTGTTTACGGCCAGGATAGTCGGTTTCTTGGCCTGGCGGAGTAGGTGAGCTACTTCCATGTCAAATTGTGTGACGCCTTCGTTCACATCTACTACCAGAAGCACAACATCCGCTTCGCGGATAGCCAAATCTACCTGACGGTTGATTTCGCTCTCGAATGTGTCATCACTGTTGACTACCCATCCTCCGGTATCTATCACCGAGAACTCACGTCCGCACCATTCGGCTTTGCCGTA